>CAITDH010000037.1 GCA_903891045.1 uncultured Desulfobulbaceae bacterium
CTCTCCCACGGGCTTGGTGTCCCAAAGGGCTATCGGGCTGTGCAATACCTTCCGAAAAATCAGTATAATAATCAGTTCAAAGCATACAAGGGTTGGGGTGAGGGGTATCAGGTGAAGATCCCTCTTGTTGAATGATTAGCTTAAATCAAAAAGGCCCTACCTGTTTTCAGGTAGGGCCTTTTTGTCGTTTAAATTGCCGGGAATGGCTCCTTGTATGTTGTTTGATGCGTTATCTGCACGACGCCACCCCAAGAACCAGCCGAAAAGATTGCTGTTTCTTGGAGGCGGCATAAGATGCCGTAAATAAAAAGAGCAAAAAGAGCCTTGCTCTTTTTGTAACGGCATCTAAAAATCAACCAGCTCCACGTCAAAGATCATGGTAGCGTTGGGCGGAATCGGGCCGCGTCCTGATGGGCCATAGCCAAGTTTTGCCGGGATGATGAGAACTCGTTTCTCGCCTTTGGTCATGGCCAGAAAGGCCTCATCCCATCCCTTGATCACCCGGCCCTGACCAACGGGAAAGCTGATAGGCTCGCCGCGGTCAATGGAGCTGTCAAACTTGGTGCCGTCCAGCAGCTTGCCGGTATAGTGGGCCTTGACCATGGTGCCGGAGGCTGGGGTTGCGGTGCCGGTGCCTTTCTGGACGACTACATACTGGAGGCCGGAGGGGGTGGTGATGGCATCAGGCCACAGTTGCTTGATCTGTTTGACTTGTGATTCCATGGCGGTCAGCTCTTTTTCCTTGGCCCGTTTAGACATGCCGGCAAGCAGGGCATCAAAGGCTGCCTGGTCACTTTTGAAGGCCTGGGCCTTGGCGCCTACGCGGATGATTTCCACCGATGTCAGTTTGTCATTGCCCTTGATTTTATTGACCACATCCTGGCCTGCAACCACATGGCCAAAAACCGTGTGCTTGCCGTCGAGCCATGGGGTGGCGACATGGGTGATGAAAAACTGGCTGCCGTTGGTGCCAGGTCCGGCATTGGCCATAGAGAGGATGCCTGGGCCGCTGTGTTTCAGGGTGGGGTCAAATTCGTCAGGGAAGGTATAGCCGGGGCCGCCGGTGCCGGTACCCAGGGGGCATCCGCCCTGAACCATGAAGTCGGGGATAACCCGATGAAAGGTCAGATTATCATAAAATCTGGCGCCTCCTTTGCCAGCGCCACCGCCGAGTTGCTTGGTTCCTTCCGCCAGACCCACAAAATTAGCCACGGTGAGCGGGGTTTTTTCAAATTCCAGGGCGCAGATGATGTCGCCCTTGGCGGTGATAAATTTGGCGTACAGGCCATCTTTCAGTTGCGTCTCTGCCATGAGTGTTTCTCCAGATAGAAGGAATAAAAGGGTAAGGGTGTAGAACAATGACAAGCTGATTTTGTTCATGTTTTCTCCTGTTTGCAAACGTTGTTCATCTCGTAACGGTTCATAACTCCAAGGATTAAAGATGAATAATCAGGCGGTCACAACTTGTCAATCATAAATCAGGACCGCCGGGACTTCCCGTTGTGTCTGTTTTCCAGTTCTGGGGGCGGTACGATTTGGACTGTTTCTGATTGACTTGATGTGGTATTCCGGGTTAAATATTATGGTTTTGTCTTTTTGATTTGCGCTTTCTGGAAGATACAAGATCTTGCGAGTTTTTATGGAGTCATGGGCCTTCTAGGATAATATAATTCTCTCCCCTATTAGAGGGAGAAGGATAGGAAAATATATGAAAGCATTGATAGCCCTGGAAGATGGGACCATTTTTGAAGGTGAGTCCTTTACCGGAAGAGGTGAGGCCATCGGCGAGATGGTCTTCAACACCTCGATGAGCGGATATCAGGAGATCCTGACTGATCCTTCCTATACCGGTCAGATTGTGACCATGACCTATCCCCTTATCGGCAATTATGGAGTGAACAGCGATGATATGGAGTCGGTGGCAGTGCATCCCAAGGCCTTTCTGGTCAAGGAGTATAATGCAGTGCCCTCCAATTTCCGTTCTGAAGAGACTCTGGCCCATTTTTTGAGCCGCTATGGTGTCCTTGGGGTAGAGGGGTTTGACACCAGGGCCTTGGTGCGCCATATCAGGACGGTTGGGGCTTTGAAGGCCATTGTCTCTACCGAGGACCTGGATAGGGATTCGCTGGTGGCACGGGCTAAGGCCTGGGATGGCCTGCTTGGTGTGGATATGGTGCAGCAGGTGACCTGCGATCAGCCTTATGGCTGGGCGGATAACCGGCCTGTTCCCGGAACCAGCTTTTCCACGGCCCAGGCGGGAATGAGCAATTCCCTGAAGGTTGTTGCCCTTGATTGCGGGATCAAATTTAATCAGCTCCGCATCATGACTGAGAAGGGATGTCAGGTACAGGTGGTGCCCGCTGCAACCGATGCGGAGACCATTCTGACCATGGTGCCGGATGGTGTCTTCCTCTCTAACGGGCCAGGGGACCCCGCCGGTGTTCAGGGAGTGGTGGAAACGGTACGAGCTCTTCTTGGGAAGGTTCCTATCTTCGGGATATGCCTTGGCCATCAGATCCTGGGACTTGCCTATGGCGGTTCCACGTACAAACTGAAATTTGGCCATCGCGGTGGCAATCAACCGGTTAAGGATTTGACCACCGGCCATGTGGAGATCACCTCGCAGAACCATGGGTTCACTGTGGATCTTGACAGTCTGGATAAAGAGGCCATTGAGCTGACCCATATCAATCTCAATGACGGCAGTCTTGAAGGGATGCGTCATCGTCGTTTTCCGGCATTTTCCGTTCAGTATCATCCGGAACATGCCCCTGGGCCACACGATTCGTTGTATCTTTTTGACCGGTTTGTTGAGATGATGCGCAGTGAAATAAAAAAGAGGAATTAAGAATGAGGAAGGAGAAAGTTACAGGTTAGAATAAAGTTTCATCCCTGTAACTTTCAGTTTCTGGCTTAATTACCTGTTTCAAGATACCTGACACCTTATTTTTAATTCCTAATTTACTATTTGATGATCCCATGCCAAAACGAACCGATATCCATAAGATCCTGATCATTGGCTCTGGTCCTATTATTATCAGTCAGGCCTGTGAGTTTGATTATTCCGGCGCTCAGGCGGTCAAGGCACTGAAGGAAGAAGGGTACGAGGTTGTGCTCATCAACTCCAATCCGGCCACCATCATGACCGACCCTGAACTTGCCGACCGGACTTATATTGAGCCTATTACTCTGGAGATGGTGACCAAGGTTATTGAAAAGGAACGGCCTGACGCCCTCCTGCCGACCCTGGGCGGGCAGACTGCGCTCAATGTCGCTATCAAGCTGGCCGAGTCTGGTGTCCTTGATAAGTACAAGGTGGAGATGCTTGCTGCCAAGGTTGACGTCATTAAAAAGGCGGAGGGACGGGAAGAATTTCGGGCGGCCATGCAGGCCATTGGTCTCAATGTGCCTGAGTCAGCTATTGTCCATACCCTGGAAGATGCCATGGCTGCCGGTGATGCCATTGGTTTTCCGGTTATTGTCCGCCCCAGTTTCACCCTGGGCGGAACCGGTGGCGGCGTGGCCTATAACCGCCAGGAGCTTGAAACTCTGTCTTTGTCCGGTCTTGATCTGTCCATGACCACCGAGATCATGGTTGAGCGCAGTCTGCTGGGCTGGAAAGAATTTGAGCTTGAGGTGATGCGCGACTGCAAGGACAACGTGGTCATCATCTGCTCCATTGAGAACATGGATGCCATGGGGGTGCATACCGGGGATTCCATTACCGTGGCCCCGGCCCAGACTCTGACTGATCGTGAGTATCAGGAGATGCGCGATGCGGCCATTGCCATTATCAGGGAGATCGGGGTTGAGACCGGCGGTTCCAACGTCCAGTTTGCGGTTAATCCGCAAGACGGCGAGTTGATGATCATTGAGATGAACCCCAGGGTCTCCCGCAGTTCGGCTTTGGCCTCCAAGGCAACCGGCTTTCCCATTGCCAAGATCGCCGCCAAGCTGGCCGTTGGTTTTACCCTCGATGAGCTCAAAAATGATATTACCCGCGAGACCTATGCCGCCTTTGAGCCGACTATTGATTATTGTGTGGTCAAGATTCCCCGGTTTACCTTTGAAAAATTTCCAGAGGCTGAGGATGTATTGAGCACGGCCATGAAATCCGTGGGTGAAACCATGGCCATTGGTCGAACCTTCAAGGAGGCCTTCCAGAAGGCTATGCGGTCGCTGGAGACCGGCCGGGCGGGTTTCGGGGCCGACGGCAAGGAACAGCTCGATCATCTGGAACTGTTTGAATTGGAATCGGGCCTGCGGATCCCCAGTTCCAAACGGGTCTGCTATCTGCATGAGGCGCTCAGGCGGGGAATGGCAGTGGAGAAGATCTTTGAGTTGACCCAGATCGACCCCTGGTTCCTGCGTAATCTGGAGCAGATCGTGGCCATGGAACAGGAGATTCGCCAGCAGGGTATTAATGGGCCAGATTTCTTGAAAAAATGCAAACAGTACGGCTTCTCGGATCAGCAACTTGCCTTTCTTACTGGCACATCCAGAGAGGAGGTTCGCGCGCTGCGGAAACAGCTTGGGGTCCTGCCGGTGTATAAACTGGTTGATACCTGTGCTGCCGAGTTTGAATCCTATACCCCCTATTATTACTCCACTTATGAGCAGGAGAATGAGGCCAGCAGGTCGGATCGAAAAAAAGTCATGATCCTGGGCGGTGGACCGAACCGGATCGGTCAGGGGATAGAGTTTGATTACTGTTGTGTCCATGCGGCCTTTGCCCTGGCTGAGATCGGTATTGAGTCGATCATGGTCAATTCCAATCCCGAGACTGTGTCCACCGACTATGATACCTCGGACAAACTTTATTTTGAGCCGCTGACCCTGGAAGACGTGCTGAATATCATTGATCTGGAAAGGCCGGATGGAGTTATCGTCCAGTTTGGCGGTCAGACTCCGTTGAACCTGGCCGTAGCCCTGGCAGAGGCAGGGGTGCCGATCATTGGAACTCCACCGGACTCCATTGATCGGGCGGAAGATCGCAAACGTTTTCAGCAGTTTCTGCAGAAATTGCATCTGCGTCAGCCCAATAACGATACGGTCTATACTTTGGAAGAGGCCCTCAGTGTTGCGGCGCATATTGGCTATCCCGTGGTGGTCCGGCCCTCGTATGTCCTTGGTGGCCGTGATATGCGGATTGTGTACAGCGATCGGGGCATTCGCGAATTCATGGCCAAGCCGGGTATCGCCGGCAATAAGCATCCTGTTCTAATTGATAAGTTTCTTGAGGATGCTATTGAGGTGGATGTCGATGCCATCTGTGATGGCCAAAAGACCATTATCGGCGGGATTATGGAACATATAGAGGAGGCTGGTATTCACTCTGGCGATTCTTCCTGTGTCCTGCCGCCGCATACCCTGTCGGCGCGGCTCATTGAAGAGATCAAAGAGGCCACTCGGGCCATGGCCGCAGAGCTTGGTGTCATCGGCCTGATGAATGTGCAATACGCCGTCAAAGATGAGGACCTGTATATCCTTGAGGTGAACCCCCGGGCCTCCCGGACAGTCCCCTTTGTCAGCAAGGCTACCGGAGTACCGCTGGCCAAGCTGGCCACCAAGGTGATGATGGGCATGACCCTTGAACAACTCGGACTCACCACCGAGGTGACAATACAGCATTGGGCGGTCAAAGAGGCGGTCTTTCCGTTTGATCGATTTAAAAATGTTGATACCCTGCTTGGGCCCGAGATGAAATCCACCGGTGAGGTGATGGGGGTTGATGATAATCTGGGGCTGGCCCTGGCCAAGGCGCAACTTGCCGCCGGTGTAACCCTGCCGGCATTGGGTACGGTCTTTGTCAGTGTGCGTGATGGAGACAAGGAAGGGATTCTGGAAGCAGCACGGCAGCTGGTGGAGATGAATTTTTAACTTCTTGCCACCAAGGGAACAGCAAACTACCTCCAGCAGCATGGTGTTGCCTGCGATCAGGTCAATAAGATCTCTGAGGGGCGGCCACATATCCTCGACAAACTGCGGGATAGACAGGTGGCCTGGGTGGTGAACACCTCCATGGGAAGACGAACGACCGAGGATTCCTATTTGATTCGTCGGGCAGCCCTTGAACTGCATATTCCTTATACGACAACGAGCAGTGGAGCGGTATCGGTGGTTATGGCGATGCAGGCCTTGCGGGTAAGTGATTTGGAAGTTCAGCCCATTCAATATTTTACTTGAAAACAGTCTATTGGTTGAAAAAGGACGATCGTGTCTCGACAATGCCGTATTTGACCTTACTATGATACGATATAGTCTGAAACTGGCATCAGTTTCTGGGTATATTCAGGATTGAGTTGTTAAATGAGAATAATATCAGGAGCCCCAGGAGGTTTCGTTGAATACTTTCTATAAAAATTTATCCATGTGGCTGGTGATTGGTCTGACCATGATCCTGCTTTTTAATCTCTTCAACAAGCCTCAGGCCAACTCGAACACCTTGACTTACAGCGAGTTCATGGCGCAGGTGGAGAGCAAGGCCATAAAAAGGGTCGGGATAGATGGGGATGCCATATCAGGAGTGCTTCAGGACGGAAAACCTTTCAAGACCATCTATCCAGCCAGTGATAATGAGCTGATCTCTTCATTGCGAAAAAATGGTGTGGATATATCGGTTAAGGAAGTGCAGAAAGAGTCCTGGTGGATGACGATCTTTGTTTCCTGGTTTCCCATGCTGTTATTGATTGGAGTCTGGGTCTTCTTTATGCGCCAGATGCAGATGGGTGGCAAGGGGGGAGCCTTGTCGTTTGGCAAAAACAAGGCCAAGCTTATGGAGAAAGGTGAGAGCAAGGTTACCTTTGCCGATGTCGCCGGTATCGATGAGGCCAAAGAAGAGTTGGAAGAGATTATCGATTTTTTGCGGGATCCCCAGAAGTTCACCAAACTTGGTGGTCGCATTCCGAAAGGGGTGTTGCTGGCTGGTGCGCCTGGCACCGGAAAAACCCTGCTGGCCAAGGCCATTGCCGGTGAAGCGGAGGTCCCTTTCTTCAGCATCTCCGGTTCTGATTTTGTGGAGATGTTTGTTGGGGTAGGTGCTTCACGAGTGCGGGATCTGTTTGAACAAGGGAAGAAAAACGCCCCTTGTATCATCTTTATCGATGAAATAGATGCGGTGGGTCGACATCGTGGCGCTGGTCTGGGTGGTGGGCATGATGAGCGGGAACAGACCTTGAACCAGCTGCTGGTGGAGATGGACGGTTTTGATAAAAATGAAGGTGTGATTATCGTTGCCGCCACTAACAGGCCTGATGTCCTTGATCCTGCTCTGTTACGTCCTGGCCGTTTTGACCGTCAGGTGGTTGTGCCGGTTCCCGATGTAAAGGGAAGGCAGAAGATCCTTGAGATCTACGGCAATAAAACAAAGAGCATGGACGAGAATGTTGATATGGCCGTCATTGCTCGGGGAACACCGGGCTTTTCTGGCGCTGATCTGGAAAATCTTATCAATGAAGCCGCTCTTATGGCGGCCCGTGAGGGTGCCAAAAAGATTAACAAGGATATGCTGGATCGGGCCAAGGATAAGATTATGATGGGTGCCGAGCGGCGTTCCATGGTCATTACTGATAAGGAAAAAGAGGTTACGGCCTATCATGAGGCTGGTCATGCCCTGGTTGCCAGATTGCTACCTGATACTGATCCGATTCATAAAGTAACGATTATCCCTCGGGGCCGGGCTCTTGGATTGACCATGCAGTTGCCGACGGAAGAAAGATATACCCATTCCAAGAGCTTTCTTGAACATACGCTTTGTATCCTCTTTGGCGGGCGGATTGCCGAAAAGATCATTTTCAATGAGATCACCACCGGTGCTGGCAATGATCTGCAGCGGGCCACGGATATGGCTCGGAGGATGGTCTGTGAGTGGGGGATGAGTGATGAACTGGGTCCTCTTACCTATGGCAAGAAAGAAGAACAGATCTTTCTTGGTCGGGAGATTGCCCAGCACCGTGATTTTAGTGAGGATACAGCTCGCAAGATTGATGACGCAGTCAAGAATATCATTATGGAGGCTACGGTCCAGACGACGTCTCTTTTGACCGAGCATCGTGATATCCTGACTCGGATGGCAGAAGAGTTACTGGAGAAAGAGACGATTGTGCTCGACGATATCGAAAGGATTCTTGCCGAACTGTGTCCTGGACAATACGAACCGGTGGTTGTTCCAGCGGTAAAACCGGTAAAAAATGAGCAAAAGATGCAGGACACCGCAGTGTCGATCGAGCCAGGGGTGGATCAAGAGCAATCCCCCCCCTCTGAAGAAGCCGCCGGCAATGGAACAGCCATGGAGGGAACAGGTCGTGGTGAATCTTCTGGCGCGGTAGCGGGCAAGGAGTAATCCTTTGGTTGAAGTGCGGACTGGCGTGCGGATTATGGGGATCATCAATGTGACCCCGGATTCTTTTTCTGATGGTGGCCGATATTGTACTTTGGACAGCATTGTGGCCCAGGCAGAGGCCTTGGTTGCGGCTGGCGCTGATCTTTTGGATGTGGGTGGCGAGTCCACCCGTCCTTTTGCGGTTCCCATTTCCGAAGAAGAAGAGCTTCGGCGGGTCATTCCTGCCATTCTGGCTATTCGTAAAAAATATTCTCTGCCCATCTCTATTGATACCAGCAAGGCGGAGGTCGCGCGTCAGGCCCTTGTGGCTGGGGCCGATATGATCAATGATGTTTCGGCCTTGTGGCATGATCCGACGATGATTGATCTGGTGCGTGCAAGCACAGTTCCGGTTGTCATTATGCACATGCAAAAGACACCTGGGAATATGCAGGTTGAGCCCTGTTATCAAGATGTGGTGGGCGAGATCCTTGACTTTTTTAGGGAACGGCTTTCCTGGTTAAGGGGACAGGGAGTTGATTGCCGTCGTATTATTCTTGATCCCGGGATTGGTTTCGGCAAGACCCTTGCCCATAATCTGATCATTCTCAAGAATCTGTCTGCTTTTTCTACCTTGGGTCAGCCCATTCTGCTTGGTCACTCTCGGAAACGATTTTTGGGTGAGATTACCGGTAGACAGGTGGAAGAGCGGGATCTTGCGACTGCTGTTGTTTCAGCCCTGGTGGTGACGCAAGGAGTGTCTATTGTTCGGGTTCATGATGTGTCGTTGAGCAGACAGGCAATTCAGATAGCTGAGGCGATTGGCTCGGCCTAATTTCCGTTTGGTTTTGAACAGGTTTACTGCTGTCGGCTACGCTGCGTGCCTCCTCCGGAACTCTTCCCCACTCCTTTCATGTCTTTGTTTTGATTGAGAATCAAATCATGGCGGTTTACGTTTACAGCAGCGATGGCTTTCGTTTTCGTGATCTGCAAGTTATGAGTCCGATGAGCCAGCCGCAGACAAGTACTCCCCCTCCTGCCAAAAACCACTTAATCCGCTCATTCTCCCGTATTTCCTTGTTTTCCAGTGTTAGGGCTGTCACCCTGTTCCTCAATTCCTCTGGTGATTCGTTTGCTTCTGTCTTTTCTGGTTCGTTATGTGTCGGTGCGGTTGTGAGAGAAGTGGGTATTTTAGATTGGGTGGACGAGTTTTTTTCTGATGTCACTTTTATTACAGAGGGTGAAGTCTGCAGATTTTGTTCCCCTAAAGGGATCGATTTTTCAGGAGAGGCAGGTTGTTTCCCGCTTTGATTGTTTTTGGTTGGCAAGGTAAATGCGTCGTCA
>CAITDH010000038.1 GCA_903891045.1 uncultured Desulfobulbaceae bacterium
CTCTTTCCCTACACGACGCTCTTCCGATCTGAAAGTACATGTGTGAATCAAAATCAATAGCCTCCATATGCAAGGAGTTACCTGAAACCAGATCAAATATCTGCTTTGCGGCAAGGGGAGTGACGCCTTTGGCGGCCATCTGATTTTGCGTGACTGGGGCGCAACCTGCAAAGAAGAGAGTACAAAAAAGAATGGAAGGGAAAAGTCGTGAAGACACAGCATACCTCCTTATATGGTAACATATTGAAATAAAAAATAAATATTAACAAGTCGATAAATATACCATAAAGGAAATTGCTTTGCACTTTATAAACGGAAGCTCTCTGTGTTTGGCGAAGAGAAGCTGTTCGGCATGGGATCTCCTGGTGTTTCTGATTTCAAAGGCCTTTTTAATCATTGCAAGGCCGGTCAACATATTCGGAATAGAGATAGCGACCATACTGGTCAACATGATTATAGGTGTCACGACACATCCTCTGGGGCGGCGGTGGTGGAGGCGGGGGGTATTGCTGTGAGAGCGCCATTATTCCCAAGGCAGTACCGACGATAGCCAGCGGCAAAATCCAGTCAGTGTTGTGATGGTAGGGGCTAGGGGAATAATATCCGTGGTGTCTCTCTCCTGAATAAGGTGGTGACTGACGGTAGTATCGGGGCGGCTCGTTCCCGTATCGTGGAGGATAGTCGTGGCGATCCGCAAAGATGAATGTGGGCCAGAGTAAGATGATAAGCGCCAAAGAAAGTATTTTTTTCATAATTTTGCTCCTGTTTCTGTTGATTTTTCAACTTCATAAAAGCTTCTTCTTATTATAATGCTTTCCTGCGACAATGCCATAATAAGCGCCCTTGTTTTGTGACCAGAAAGTCGTTTTTTATCATTGATACCTTGAAAAACAATGATGGCTCAGGTGGACAGGCCGAAGGTTGAAGGTTTGTATGAACAAATGATGCGTGATTCCAGGGCACTCAGTGCTGTTGAGATTACTGACAAGCGATGATTGATGCCCTTCAGCTTTTAATCTGAATGAAATGAGTAAAGGGCGTAGATACTTTTCTTGACAAGGAACAGGCGAAGAAATAAGATTTTTCTATGAAAGGACTTGCATGTATCGTCTCTTTCTATGTGTTTTTTTCTTCCATTTCTTTTTTTAAGGAGGTTTCTATGGCAAACAAGGATCTCAAAAAGTTTCTGGCCGGCCTTGGTGTGGCCGGGTTGATTGCTGCTGGCGGTATCTCCCTGCCAGGTGCGCATGCTGCAGGGAGTGGCTGAGGCGCAAGCAAAGACAGCGCAGGTAGCGCTGACAACGTAATGAAGTCAGGAGGAAGTGGCTGAGGTGGCAGTAAAGACAGCGCCGTGAGCGCTGCGAAAGAAGAAGTAAAAGAAGGAGCAGGCAAAGAAGAGGTGAAAGCGGCGGTTGATGAGGCAGTGAAAAAACCAGTAAAAAAAGCGGCTATCGAGGGTTGTTAACTGCTTGGTTAAAGAACTTGTTTTGGTTAACTGTCTGAAATTGTAGCTGTTGTATGTCTGGTGGTACATAGAGAATGAGTGCATGCTAAAGCCGGTGCCCTGAGGGGGAATCGGCTTTAGTTATTGTTTCAACTGAACTCTGAAGAAAATTTCGTGATCATGACTATTTGTGTGTTCACCGGTAAAGCCTTCAGGGCTGGCAGACAGGTAGCTTTTTCCCGGTGATTAGCGTATAATATCACGGAAAGAATATGCAGCCCCTTACGAACGTCACTTTGCTAATAGAATGAACCGACACATGAAAATCCTGGCTGGGGTTGGTTGGGTGTTTTTGTGTGTGAGGTGAATGAAAATGCCGGATAATAATACTCGCCATCCAGGGGACCATTCTCTTCCTCGCTCCATTCATACGGATTCTTTTATTTTTTTGGATGTGCGCGGGAAACGCTGGCCCAGGCTCCGTCTCTTCATGTTTATTACCGGGCTTCTCTTTTTTATTGGGGTCATTCTGTTCGCGCAGACCTTGTTTTTGCCATCCCAGCTTACCCTTCCGCCTGCAGTACAGCAACTCAAATCCCGATTAAAGACTCACCAGGTTGAGGAACACCAGACCAGGCAGCTGGCAATAAAGCCGTTATGGCTGAATTTTGCCAAGGGCAGTAGCGGCAGCGCGGCTATCTTCCCCTTTATTGCTGGTCAATCGGGTGCTGGTGCATCTTTAAAAAAAGAGCAGGAGCCGTTGAGGTTAAATCTCGCTAAGGGTAAGAGCGGCAGTTTGGTAACCTTTCCCTTCATTGCCGGTCCAACGGGTGCTGTATCGCCCTTAAAAAAAGAGCAGAGGCCAAAATTCGCATCTGCGCAGGAGATCCGGCTGGGTTTTTATGAAAGTTGGGATCCAAACAGCTTTGATTCTCTCAAGGCCAATGCCGATATTTTGACCCATCTTTGTCCGGACTGGCTCACTGTTGAGGATGGTCGTGGCGGATTCAAAGTTGTTACGGATCAGAAGGTTCTGGATCTGGTAAAGGAACGGGGGGTTATTCTTCTGCCTCTCCTTCGCAACATGGGAGGGGAGGGGGCCTGGCAGCCTGAGGCGGTTGAAGGGCTTATTAACGGGCCAGTCGCCAGGCAGGATCAGTTTATTGCCACCCTTAAGGGGCATCTGAAGGCCATGGGAGCCGGCGGGGTCATTGTTGAATGGGAACAGGTTGATCCTTCTTATCGTACCGACATGGCGGCGTTGCTGAATAAAATGTCTTTGGCTCTCCATGCCGAGGCCATGGAATTGTGGCTCTGCGTGCCCATGGGCAGAGAGTTGAATACCCTTGACCTTGATGCCCTTGCCGAACATGTTGACCGCTTTGTCGCCATGCTTCATGACGAGAATTCCGAGTCTGATCAGCCAGGGCCGATTGCCTCAGGGGAGTGGTTTAATGGTTGGCTCGATACCCTGACCGACTACGGCGATCCGGCACAGTGGGTGATTGCTCTTGGTTCCTATGGTTATGACTGGGCAGATGGGGAAAAGGAGGCGGAGACCGTCCGTTTTCAGGATGTAATGAGCCGGGCAGGCCTCTCCCTGCTCAGTTCCTGTGATTTCGATGCCCCAACTTATAATCCGCATTTTGTCTATGAAGATTCCGGCACTACCCATACTCTCTGGTTTTTGGATGCGGTGACTTTTTTGAACCAGCTCAAGGTCGGAAGATCATTCCATGTCGGGGGCGTCGCCATTTCCCGGCTTGGTACGGAGGATCCTGGCATCTGGGATGTCCTGAAGATGGATCCCGCCAAACTTCTTGCCCGCGAGGGTCTTGCCATCCTGGAGACCATCAGGCCTGGTGCGGCGATAGCTAATATCGGCAGGGGGAATTTTATTACCATTGCGGATGAACGTACCGACGGGGCGCGGCAGATTATGATGGATAAAGAAGCCAACCCCGGGGATCTGGTGCTTGAACGCTATGAAAAATTCCCCAATTACCTCACCATTGTCCATCAGGGCAGGGGGCCAAAGGATTCTGTTGCCATTACCTTTGATGACGGTCCTGATCCCCGGTGGACCCCGGAGATCCTCGATATCCTTAGGGACAAAGGGGTGAGCGCTACTTTTTTCATGGTGGGTGCGAACATGGAGAAATATCCCGATCTTGTCCGGCGCATTGTTCGTGAGGGGCACACGGTGGGATCTCACACCTATAGCCATCCCAATATCGCCCTGGTCTCCGAGGAGCGGGCCAATCTCGAATTTAATGCAACCGAGCGTCTGATCGAGGCCATAACTGATCATTCCACCATCCTTTTCCGGCCGCCCTATAACGCTGACACCAACCCCCATGACTCGGAAGAACTGATCCCTATCAAACTTGCCCAGAAATTGGGATATATCACTGTGACCGAAGATATTGACTCCGAGGACTGGGCAAAACCAGGGGTTACGGCCATGGTTGAGAGCATCAAGGCTGGTCGTCAGCAGGGTGGAAATATTGTGTTGCTTCATGATGCGGGTGGTGACCGAACCCAGACGATTGAGGCCTTGCCCAGGATTCTCGATTACTTGCGGGCCAGGGGGGACACCATTCTTTCTCTGTCGGCGATGCTTGGGAGCCCGATGGAGCAATTAATGCCGCCAGTTTCCCATAATGAGCAATCCATGAACAGGGTGGTGAGTGAGGGCGGTTTTAAGGCCATCCATGCGGTGACGGAATTTTTCTGGGCATTTATGATCGTGGCGACCACTTTGGTTGTTATCAGGACGTTAAGCGTGGCCGGTTTGGCGATCTGGAGCCGAAGGGTTGGCAATGGCGGGTTGGCCTCTAGGGTTTCGGCCCTTGAGTCGTGGCCGCCGGTAAGTGTCCTGATCGCTGCTTATAATGAGGAAAAGGTTATTGGGCAAACTCTGCTGGCGCTGTTGAACAGCACCTATTCTGGCGAAATTGAGGTGGTGGTGGTTGATGATGGTTCCCGAGACAAAACCGCGGAGATCGTTGCCAGGATGGCGGAAAGCGACGGGCGTATCCAGCTTGTCCGGCAAATTAATCTTGGTAAGGCTGCGGCCTTGAAGAACGGATTTAATGCGGTTCGCCATGAACTTGTGGTCAGTCTGGATGCTGATACCCAATTTGCGTCTGATACTATTGTCGAGCTTGTCCAGCCATTTTCCGATCCTGCTGTCGGCGCGGTTTCAGGGCGGGCAAGGGTTGGTAATTCCAAGACGCTTGTCGCCCGGTTTCAGTCCCTGGAGTATACCTGCGGGTTTAATCTGGATCGGAGGGCCTATCATCTCCTGAACTGCATCACAGTGGTGCCGGGGGCGGTCAGCGCTTTCAGGAAGAGCGCGGTCTTTGCGGCGGGCGGGATCAGTACCGATACCCTGGCGGAGGATACTGATCTTACCTTGAGTATGCACCGGTGTGGTTTGAAAATCTATTATGCCCCTAAAGCTGTGGCCTGGACTGAGGCCCCGGAAACCATAAATACCTTTGCCAAACAGCGGTTTCGCTGGGCCTTCGGTACTTTGCAATGCCTCTGGAAACATCGGGAGATGCTTTTTGATGGAAAAAATAAGGCCCTGGGCTGGTTCAGTTTGCCAAGCGCCTGTTTTTTCAATATCCTGCTGGTGGCGCTTGGACCGATTATCGATATCCTGCTGTTGCTTTCGTTACTGATGAGCCCGGCTAATAATATTCTCTATTTTTATTTTTTAGTTTTTCTTGGCGCGGACCTGCTGCTGGCCGCAGTTGCCTGCCTCATTGAAGGGGAGCCTTTGGCCCAGATCTGGCTGGTCCTGCTCATGCGGTTTATCTACCGGCCTGTGTTAAGTTTTGCGGTCATAAAAGCTATTGTCAAGGCCAGTAAAGGGGTGCTGGTCGGCTGGGGTAAACTCGACCGTACTGCCTCGGTCACCTATAATACTTGAGGAAAAGGCAGGAGCCATGAAGGTAATGCTTACGAGATGTGCAATCGCCAGAACGAGAACAGTTCTTGGTTTTTCCGTTGTTTTGTTTTTCTGCTTGGTTCTGGGCGCTGGCTGCCAACATGAGGAGGCCGCCAAGGCCAAGGACGAAGGCCCGAAAGAACTCGTTATACCGAGTACAGGGGCCTACCTTGGGGCGTATGTAGATTTTGGCGAGGGTGAGGACAAGGTCACGTATGATGCAATAACGGCCTTTGAGCAGATGACTGGCAAACATCTTGCCATTGTTGCCTTTGGTAATTTCTGGGGTGAACAGGCCTTCCCTGTAAAAACGGTGAACATCGTTTCAGGATATGGGGCGATCCCGTTGATCTTCTGGTCACCATGGGACCGGCCTTATGTGGAAAAGCAAGGGCCGGACCGTTTTAATCTTCCTGATATCCTGGCTGGCAAATGGGATATCTATATTGATCAATGGGCGGATGCGGCGAGGAACTATGGAAAACCCATGCTGGTGTCTTGGGGAATTGAGATGAACGGTACTTGGTTTCCCTGGTCAGGATTCTATTATGGCGGTAGCAAAGTTATAGGTCATAAAGACGGACGTCCCCTTTATGCTGGACCTGAGTTAGTGAAACAGGCATACCGGTATGTGGTTAATCGGGTAAGGGCACGGAAGGCTGACAATATTCTTTGGGGTTTTCATGTCAACCATTATGGTATGCCCCAGGAATCATGGAACATGATGGTTAATTACTATCCTGGGACGGACTACGTGGACTGGCTCGGGTTGAGCGTTTATGGCAAGATGCTCCGCGCGGAGGACTGGGCCTCTTTCTATAACGTGATGGAGAGTTCCTATCAGGAGATCTGTCAGTTGGACGCGCAAAAGCCGGTGATTGTGGCGGAATGGGGCGTCGGTGAATTCCCACCAGGCAACAAAGCCGAATTTATTACCAAGGCCTTTGCTGATCTGCAGACGAGATATCAGCGGGTCAAGGGTGCGGTCTATTGGCATGAGCGCTGGGAAAACACGGACGGGAGCTATAGCAATCTTCGCGTTAATTCTTCCCCCGAGGCCCTTGATGCCTACCGAGACGCGGTGGCTATCCCTTACTGGATCGACCGTCCACAATTTCAATTGCGGCAAAAAACTGAACAGCGGCCCTCTGTTGGCCAGTGAATATCTATCCACAATGTCGGCTGTTATCTTTTTCATTTTTTGACTGGCTTTCCAAGGAAGGGCAATGTCCTTCCTTGGGGCCCCTCTCATTGTTGTTTTCGGCACTCTGAAACGCTTACCATGAAGGATCCCATGCCTGTGGTCTCACCCAATGCCCAACTTCTGAAAACTCTCTACCCGATCAGTAGCTGTTTCCTCCATCAAGATCTTGAAGGTGTTGATCTGCAAGATCTCTCTGATTTTTTTCGTGATAGACCGGAAACCTGCCTTGAACGCCCATTTCTTATAGATTTGGCCGCCATAGAATACGCAAAACATGTCCTGTCAGCGCGATCGGTGCCAGATGGTACGACTCGGGAGTGGGCAGTCAATCCGGCCCTGGAGCTTGTGCCTGTCCATTGGCATCATTTGCCCGCATTTCTTGATGACCAGACAATTATTCCGGAGATTGGTGATGAATGGGTGCTGGTATTCAAAAATCCTGGAACAGAGGTTGTGCAGGTGATTACCGCCTCCGGGTATGATCTTCTGGCCCTGAAGATCGTGAGCGAAGGAACAGGAACCAGGGAGGCGGCCAGTCTGGGCGGTGTGACGGTGGGTGTTATTGATGATATCCTTGCTGCCGCAGTCCGGCGAGGTCTGCTGCTTGCCCCCGTCTCCCTTCTGGTGCGGCCGGATTCTTTTCACCGAACCAAAATAGTTGATCCTCAATTTTTTTCGGCCCCGACTTTTACCTTGCAGTGGCATGTGACCCAGATTTGTGATCTGCACTGCCGACACTGTTATGATCGCAGTGACCGGAAGGAAATGGAGTTATCGCAAGGAATGCGGGTTCTTGATGATCTGTATGATTTCAGCAAGGCCCATCATGTTTACACCCAAGTGACCTTTACTGGTGGTAATCCTTTGCTCTATCCCCATTTTAATGCCTTGTACCAGGAGGCAGCAGATCGGGGGTTTATGACCGCGATCCTTGGCAATCCCATGCCGTGCAAGCGGATTGAGGAGATTCTTGCCTTGCAGAAACCTGAATTCTATCAAGTGAGCCTGGAGGGGCTGCGGGAGCAGAATGATTTTATCCGCGGAGCAGGACATTTTGACCGGACGCTTGATTTTCTTGACCTTTTAAGGGAGCTTGGCATATATTCCATGGTCATGCTGACCCTGACCCGGGCCAACATGGATGAAGTTCTGGAGTTGGCAGAATTGCTGCGGGG
The DNA here is from genome assembly GCA_903891045.1 of uncultured Desulfobulbaceae bacterium. Classification (GTDB taxonomy): domain Bacteria; phylum Desulfobacterota; class Desulfobulbia; order Desulfobulbales; family Desulfocapsaceae; genus UBA2270. The sequence continues at coordinate 7,782 of CAITDH010000038.1, forward strand.
GAGAGTGGATCTGTTCACCTTTAATCGTCTGGCCATGGTTGGTGAGGGCGCGGCCCTGGCCTCGGTTGCCCCTGATGATTTTCCTGGCTTTTTGCAGGAGTACAGGCAGGCCGCGCTGCACAATCCCTGTATGGGGCTGAAGGACAATCTGTTTAACCTGCAGGGTCATGAGCAGGGCATCCCGTATGGTGGCGGCTGTGCCGGCTATGGCTGTGGCGCCGGGTTTAACTTTGTCTCGCTTCTGCCGGATGGTGAGGTCCATGCCTGTCGCAAGCTGCCTTCTCTGATTGGTAATATGTATCAGCAAAATTTAGGAGAAATCTATCATGGTTTGCTTGCTGGTCAGTATCGTCAAGGGTCGGTGGCCTGTCAGGGGTGTGAGATCAGGCCCGTCTGTGGCGGGTGTCTGGCGGTGGCCTATGGTTATGGCCGTGATATCTTTCGGGATGTTGATCCGTATTGCTGGAAGGAAGATCGAGACAAGA
>CAITDH010000039.1 GCA_903891045.1 uncultured Desulfobulbaceae bacterium
GCCAGGCGCCTTGGCTTTGGTGAATATTTCCCCTGGAAAAGTGACGAGGAGTACATGGAAAACCAGATGCGCAACCAGGCGGTCAGCCTTGAGGAACTGCGCAAGACCGGCTATTCCATCACCAATGAACAGGAGTTCTACAAGTACAAGAGCTGGGGCTCGATGAATCCGCCGGCTGGATATGGCGCCTCCGGCAGCACCAAGACCGGCAAGTACAATTTCATGAATCCCCTGGCCGAAGAAAACGGGGTGGACGGCCTGCCCGACTACAAAGATCCGTGGGCGGATTGGCCGGAACTCCAGCCGGATGAGGAATTTCCCATGATCACCGGCTATTTCCGGGTCCTGGAACATGAACATACCAGCACCTTCTGGAATGTGGCCCTGATGAAACAGTGCGGCACCAACCCGGTGTGGATCAACTTTGTCGATGCCAAGAATTTAGGGATTACAAGCGGTGACGAGGTGGTGATCGCCTCGCCCTGGGGCGAGACCAGGGCCAAGGCCTTTGTCACCTGGGATATCCGCCAGGGAGTACTGGCGGCAGCCGGTGGTTTTGGTCATAAATACGGACTGGAGGGCGACCCCAAATATCCGCAGTTCAAGGGGTTCAACACCAATGTCCTGATGCCGCCCAATGTGGCCTGCAAATGGACAGGAACACCGCCGCTCAAGTATATCAAGACGAATATCAGGAAGGCTTAAAGGGGAACAGACTGAAGGGAGAAGGCTGAAGGCTGAAGTTTTTTTCTTCCACCTTCAGTCTTCTACCTTCAGCCTCTCATATGAAACCAAGCAACGAACTGAAATATCTCAAGGTCTTGCAAAAGGTGACCAAGCTGATCAGCATGGTGCTCGATCACCAGCAGGTGATGGATACCATTGTCAGGGAGCTTCCCGGTCTGCTCGATATCGACGCCGCCACCATCCGCCTGCTTGACCCATCGACCAACACCTTTGTCATGGGTGCGGCCCATGGCCTGTCCATGGCATACCTCTCCCGCAGCCATATTGATACCGACGAGACCATGGCCATGATCAATTCAGGATATCCGGTGGCCAAAACCGATGTGGACCAGGACACCCATTTCAGTGAACACGGCCTGATCAGCCAGGAGGGTATCAAAAGTGTGCTCACTCTGCCTATCCTTTTTCAGGATTCGGTCATTGGTATCCTGCGTCTTTTAACCAAACGCAACCGGATCTTCACCGCCGAGGAGATCTCTTTTTCCATGGCCCTGGCCGAGCAGGTGGGCATTGCCATCTCCAATGGCCGGATGTTTCAGGAGATGGAAAATCAGATTAACTTCATGCAAGAGGTGCAGAACATCTCGGCCCTTGTCAACTCGACCCTGGATCTTGATTCAGTCCTGCATACCATTGTCGAACGGCTGACCCGCAGCATGGAATGCAAAGCCTGCACCATCCGCCTGTTGCGACCAGAGACCAATCATCTGGAACTGGTTGCCGCCCATGGGATCTCCGAGAAATATCAACACAGGGGACAAATTGAAGGAGAAAGGAATATAGCCGTTGCCCTCACCGGCGCACCAGTCTCCATTTATGATGTAAGCCGCGATGAACGGGTGCTCTACAAAAACGATATGGAAAAGGAAGGGATAAAATCACTGCTGGCCGTCCCTCTCAAGGTCAAAGGCGAGGTCATCGGCATCATCCGTATCCTCTCAGATATTCACCATTATTTTACCAGCAGCGAGATCAACTTTGCAGTCACCATCGCCGGCATAGGCGGCACCGCCATCCAGAATGCCCGAACGTATCAGAAGATAACTCTTCTTTTCAAGCAAGTGGAAGAGAGTGAACGGTTTGTTGCCAATATTCTCAACTGCATCCGCCCGCAACTCCTGGTAGTGGACCGAAACCGACATCTGGTGCTAGCCAATCGGGTCTTTCTTGCCGCCATGGGCAAAGGGGAACAGGAGCTTCTGGGCGCTGACTATCACACCCTGTGGCAAGGCCTTGATTGCATTGCTGAGAACTGCCCGGTGGAACAAGTGCTGGCAACGGGTCAAGCCGCCAGCCATGAGCATCAACTAGTCAAAGATGATGGTCCGCACTGGGTTGAACGAACGGCCTCGCCCATGCTGGGAGAGAATGGAGAAGTTGAATTTGTGATCGAGGTTATCCGCGATATCACCGCCAAGCGGCAACTGGCGCAGGAGCATCTGGAACGGGTCAAGCTGCAGGGGGTGGTGGAACTAGCGGGGACAGTCGCCCATGAGATCAATTCCCCCCTCTTCGCCGCCCTCGGCACGGCGCAACTGCTGGAGGAAGAACTGGAGTCTGCGGAACTCACGAACGACGTGCAGATTATCATCAGAAATCTCAAAACTATCGGCGAGCTGACCCGAAAGATGACGGCCATGACCGGCTTTGAAAGCCGCGACTACGTGGGGGCAACAAAAATCGTGGAGTTGAAGTAAGATGAATTAATTGCCTGCAACAGATTGAAGATGCAAAAGGCCCGCTCTCTTTCACCTGATAGTGAAACAAAGCGGGCCTTTTAGCCTTTTTCCTACAACCTTCAGTTTCTTACCTGAAGTTCACGATCTTATATATGACAGACCAAAACTGGACAATTGGCATAGCCGATAACCCGTTCGGTGACACTGCCCATAAGCAGGCGAGTCAATCCTTTCCGGCCATGACAACCCATAACCACAAGATCGCTTGCCCGTTCTGTTGCCAGATCAACAATGGCCAGATGGGGCTCTCCATCTTTTATGAATATTTCCGCTTGCACCCCAAGATCGCCGGCCCACTTCTTCACCTTATCCAGCACCTTGTCTGCCTCCTTGTACAGCCCTTGAATAATGGTCTGCCCCATGGCGTAAAACTCATCATTGGTATAGACTACAGAAACAGCAGCAAGTTTTGAACCTCGCTCCTGGGCAATCTCCAGCGACCTGGCCAGGGCATTGTCGCACGAAGGCGAACCATCCGTTGCCAGCAGGATATTTCCCCAGGCAAGAGCACTCTTTTCTGGAATCACCAGGACATCCTTACCGGTATGCCCGATGACCCTGGCAGTCACACTGCCCATGAGTTCTCGCTCCAGATTACCGCCGCCCCGGCGACCCATGATAATGAGATCACAATTTTCCTCAGCGGCCACCCGCACAATCTGTTCATAGGGCTCGCCTTGTTCCAGATCGGTCAGGATGTGAATATCTTCATTCTCGGCAATCTGCCGGGCCTCGGCCAACAACCGCTCGCCCGGCCCGGCAATAGCCTCTTTGATATTGGCAACACCGATAAGATCAAGATCGCCCTCATACTTTGGCACTACTGCCAGCACCTTGATCCAACTCTTGTCCTCCCTGGCGAGCTTCCCGGCCAGAGTAAGGGCATTTTTAGCAGAGGATGAACCGTCATAGGCCACCAGGATCTTCCGGTATTTAGCCATGATGAACTCCCGCAAGGGCCTTTCTACTTCTCCGGTCAGCACTCATCCCCTTAACCATGGCCACAATGATGATCAAACCAGCAGAACAAAGGGCAAGGAGCAGGGACCAGTAACTGACCCTTTCCAGCAGGGTAATGGTACCCGCATCAACCGGGGCGATGAATCCAACATCGGCCAGGTAACCGGGAACCATGACGCCACGGCTGACCGCAACAATCAGCATGGTGGTGGCCATAACTACCTTGATGATGTAATCCTTGACATAGGTGGTACCCAAAGCGCCCAGTTGCACACCGATCAGAGAGGTGGCCAGCAGCAGCAGGGAAAGACGAATATCAATCAAACCGCTTAATCCCCATTGGACGGAACCCCAGGCGCCCATGACAAAGGCAATGATCAGCTCAGTGGCACTGGCCACCACAGCAGAAACACCAACCACATAAATCATACCCGGGACGCCGACAAAGCCACCCACAGCGATGGTCGCGGCCAGCATACCGGTGAGGACACCAACAGGAACGGTAATCCAGGCAGAGATGGTCACATTGGCAGTCTTGAAATGAATCATTGGGGGAAGATTGATCTTCTGCATGGCAATAGCCAGTTTACTCACCGTCTCTTCACCACCACCCTTCACCATCTTCCAGGCATCGTAAAAAACATAACCGCCAACAAAAACCAGGACAACCATGAAAACTGCACTGATGTAAAGGTTTGAGCCAGCACCGCCAAATTTATGCAGGATGTATTTCTGGATCTCGATGCCGATCTGCACCCCAATAATGGCAGTGGAGGCCATGACCAGACCGAGCTTAATATCGGCCTGACCGTATTTCCAACGCTTGTAAGCACCAACCATGGCCTTGGGGAACTTGTGGCACATATTACTGGCTACGGCCACAGCACCTGGTACGCCAAGAGACATCATGGCCGGGGTCATGACAAAGGCACCGCCGGAACCGATAAAGCCGGAGAGCAGTCCGCCGATGGCGCCAATGGCCAACAGGGCTAAAAGCTTGCTCACGGTCATATCCATGAACATGACCGAGAAATCTTTCATCACATTTTCGCCGGCATGTTTATCAAGGTTGATCAAGACCTTGGTGTTCATCTTCATATCTTCAATTTTCATCTTTTCACCAAGGGCCAGGGTCCTGACTTCCTTGGTACCATCTTTCACAAAAACTACCGTGCGCTCTGCACCATTGACCTGGGTAACAATGCCCTTGAGCATATCCTTGGATGGCCCGGCACCAGCGGCAAAGGCAGACTGGGTCAAAACCGGCAACGCGGCGAGGACAAACAGGCAGATAAGCAATAACTTCTTCATTTTGGGTACATCTCCTTTGTGCTAACTTATAAGTAACTGATAAATAGCTAAAATTATTTCTTGGCCTCAAGACCCAGACTGCTCAACAGATTACTGGCAAAGGTCCCATGAATAAAAGAAAAGAAGAAAGCGGCTCCCACGGGATAAACCCAACGCCAGCCACCCATGGTAAAGATATCGGTTACCAGTTGTTCATTTTTAAACAGCAAGATATAGGCGGAAATCGAGATTGCCCCAAAAAAAGCAGTCTTCAGGTAGGGCTTGCTTTTCACCGGCGTCGGAGCGGTCGCCATCCCTTTCTTTCCATTTTTCAGAATTTCCTTGGCGGTCCCATGCTCTCCTGCTTCGGAAAATGCTACTGCCATCATGTTTTTGTCAAATTGCGTTGCTTCCATTTTACTTCTCCCCTCTTTTGTTAAATGTACCGTTAACTGCATAAAGCGTATTCACGCCACCGGTTGTTCGGCGTAAACCACCACCGGGCAGTGCAATGTATGAAATTTTGCCAGCATGGTTTCTCTGGCCTTCTGACAACTTGCATTGCCAGCATCTATCGCATCGAAGACAACACAGAGAAGATTCCGCCTGTTGACTGTATATTTAAGAACCTCCTCCGCCAGACACTCTTCTCCCATGACCAACTGATAGACAATGCCCTTCTCCTGTAATGAACCTTGAACCTCCTCAACCAATCTGCTCTTTTGTCCCGTTACAGAAGCACCGCTCTCTTCAGCCCCATGAATCACATGGAAAATCTCCAAATTACCGCCAATGCGCTGGCAAAGACGCATGGCATACTGCAGGGCCTTAGGATTAATCTCTTCTCGATCAGTTCCCAGGAGCACACGCTTATAAGCGTTCTTGCTAGGTTTAAGAAACTGACGGGCGATCTCGAACTCACCGGCCTCGGCAAAGGTTGCCGCGGTCATGGATTTTTCAAGTTTCTCTAAAATGGTTGCCAAAAGACTCATGGGTTGCTTCGTAATAAAAAAGTTGGTTCATTCAGTAAGCTACCAGGGCTAACCCCTTGAGCGACTCTGTCTTGCACCACCTCATAAAGCAACAACCATGCCACTTAGCCACTATTATTTTTCTGTTTTTATTTCAGCAAGTTATATAACAACCCCCACCAGGGCTTTCGTTGTGATTCTGCAACACAAGCAGCATGTAAAAAAATATAATCTATTAAACTCAAGATGTTATTGTGTTGTTACAATAAAAAACATACTGTTACTAAATGCAACCTCTGGACTTTATTCCAGGCTGGAAGTATGGTGTACACAATCAGAATGCAAGCAGAATCACCCTTGCCTCTGACTGATCAAAAATCCCTTAAATAAAAAAAGGCTGATCATGTATCAACTTGGCATTCGCAAGAAAATCACCTATGGCTTTTATCTCTTGCTCATCATCACGGTGGGCTCGGCTATCCTGACTTTTGCCATCGTTAAACGGGTTGAGAGACAGGTGACCTTCAGTGAAGTTGTTGAAGATTTTTTCAATACGACCCTGGAGGTGCGCCGATTCGAAAAAAATTACTTCCTCTACCGCCAGGAAAAGGACTTTCAGGAAAATCAACTCTACTGGCTGAAGATACGGGATATCTTTGAAAATAATTCCTCCGCCCTGCATCTGGTGGTTTCATCCGCGGATATTCAACGGTTGGCACAGGTTATTACCACCTATAATGAATACATGGGGCAGTTGCATGGATATGATCAGAAGATTGGTAACAAGAATAAAAGCAGTGCCAGCCTGGAGCATCTGGAAGAACAGGTCCGATCTTCCGGTAAAGAACTCACCGAGTTTGGAGAGAAGACCAGGGATACCGTCAAACAGAAGATCAAGCTGCTCCTGAAGACCACCCAGAACATCCTCCTGGTCTCGATGATCTGTCTCTTTGTTGCCGCTTTGGCCATCGCCGCTTTTTTAGGGAGAAGGGTCGTCAGCTCTCTGAAAATGCTGGAGGGATATACCAAAATCATTTCTCAGGGTGATTTTGTCGAGATCTCGGTAGATGAAGGAGAACAGGAGATCCGCTCACTGCTCACCGCCTTTAACCGGATGACCAAGGAGCTACAGATCCGGCAGCATCAACTGGTACAATCGGAAAAACTGGCAGCCCTCGGCACCCTGCTCTCCGGGGTGGCCCATGAACTGAACAATCCCTTGTCCAATATCTCCACCTCGGCCCAGATCCTGAGTGAGGAGATCGAAGAAGGCGATGTGGAGTTCAAAAAAAATCTCATTACCCAGATTGAGACCCAAGCAGACAAGGCCCGGGATATTGTCAAAACCCTTCTCGAATTTTCCCGAATCAAGGAGTTCAAAAAAGAAAAGCTCCTCTTCAAAAAACTGGTGGATGAGACCATCCTGCTCGTGCGGGGACACGCACCTGATAACGTCATCATCGCCGTCGAAATCCCGGAAGACCTCACCATCATTGCTGACAAGCAGCGAATGCAGCAGGTTCTGCTCAACCTGATCAAAAACGGGATAGACGCCATCCAGGACAATGGCCATATCTGGATCTCGGCCTCCAACACCGGATATTATTCCAGCTATAACGGAGTGGAGATATTGATTGAAGATGACGGGCCAGGGATTGAGGCGGAACAGCTCAAGAAGATCTTTGACCCGTTTTTTACCACCAAGGACGTGGGAAAAGGGTCAGGTCTTGGCCTGTTTATTGTGCATGACATTATTGAGTGGCATGGAGGGAGCATCACTGTGGACAGCAGGCCCGGTCTTGGCACCACCTTCATTATATGGTTACCGGAAATACAACAGGAAAGTTAATATGAGTAATGAGACCGAAAAGATATTGATCGTTGACGATGAAGAGATAGCCCTGCACAATCTCAAGCATGTCCTGAAAAAAGAAGGGTACGATGTTACGGCCTCACAAAGTGGCCAGCGCGCCCTTCAGCTCCTGGAAGAACACAGCTTTGATCTTGTCCTGACCGATCTGAAGATGGAAAAAGTTGGCGGGATGCAGATTTTAAAGCGCGCCCGCGAGCTGTATCCCGATATCGAGGTGATCATGATCACCGGCTATGCCACAGTGGACTCCGCCATCGAGGCAATGAAGGCAGGGGCTTATCACTACATCGCTAAACCCTACAAGCTGGATGAGGCACGCAAGATTGTCCGGGAGGCCCTGGAAAAGATCGGGCTGAAACGGGAAAACAGCAGGTTGCGTGAATCGCTGAAAGTCTTCCAGGGAGAGGCCCGCCTAGTTACAAACAATCCGGGCATGAAGAAATTGCTGGCCATGGCCAGTCAGGTGGCCGCCTCTGACAGCAATATCGTCATCTGCGGGGAGTCGGGCACCGGCAAGGAACTGCTGGCCCGCTTTGTCCACGCCTGCAGCAATCGCCGCAACGGCCCCATGTTATCCGTAAATTGCGGTGCTTTTCAAGAGGAGCTGCTGGCCAATGAACTCTTTGGTCATGAAAAAGGGGCCTTCACTGGCGCCATGGAAACCAAAAAGGGATTGGTAGAGATGGCCGATGGTGGCACCCTTTTTCTTGACGAGATCACCGAGATCTCTCTATCCATGCAGGTGAAACTCCTCCGGGTGATCCAGGAAAAAGAGGTGATGCATCTTGGTGGGGTCGCGCCAATCCAGGTCAATGTCCGTTTTCTGGCAGCCACCAACAGGAATCTGGCGGAAGAGGTAAAACAGGGCCATTTCCGCCAGGATCTGTTTTACCGGATCAATGTCGTTGCCCTCAATATCCCCCCCCTGGCCGAGCGCAAGGACGATCTCCCTTTGCTCATTCAATATTTCATCAAGAAATACGGGGCATTAATGAATAAAGATGTCAGCAATATTGACCCAGAGGTGGTTGACATCCTCCTCCGCTATGATTTCCCGGGAAATGTACGGGAACTGGAAAATATCATTGAGCGCGGAGTGGCCCTTGCCAGCGGCGATACCATTGAGGTCGGGCATTTACCTGAAGACCTGCGGGGCACCTGTTTCCAGACCTTCCGCCGGAAGAGTGGCACCATCCCCAGTCTTGCCGACCAGGAGCGGGCCTATATTGAATGGGTATTAAAGGAGCAAGGGGATAATAAGAGCCTGGCCGCCCAGGCGCTGGGGATTGACAGGGTCTCGCTGTGGCGCAAGATCAAAAAATACGAGGTGGAAGGATAAAAAGCAGGGGATCTTCGCAAGCGGCAACAGCACATTTGCAAAGATCCCCTGAACAGAGAACGATGATTAAGATCCTTTAGATATTAATGACCGCCCACCTTGAGGATGCCGCTAGCAGCAAGCACCAGAATGGCAATCTCGACAATGGCCATGATCCCCATGGCCTTGTCACCACGGGCAAAAAGACCGGGGATGATAGTGCCGTAGCAGAGGATGGTAATCCCAGCAAGAATGGCCACCGGCAGGAAATTGAGAAAATCGGAATATCCCAAGAGAGAGGCCCAAGCCCAGCCACTCAACACATGTTGCTGAGCATGATGAGCACCGGCCTTGGCCTCGTGTCCCTGAGCCTGCGGTGCTACCGCATTTTGCTGGGCATGAACCTTGGCCTTAAGGGAATGACCTTCCGGGATGTATTTATTTTCGACAGTGGTCAGGTAAATGCCTGATTTCGTGGCCCACAGGGTAGAAATATCCTGCAAGGGGATAAGGGGTTTCACAACCCCGAAGACATACAGGGCAAAGGTGATGAACATCAGAAGCAGCCCGGCATACATCCCCTTCTCGAGGATCCTGGCATACTGGAGCTGTTCAATGGATGCTTCTTTTGTTGGTGCGTTTGTTGTACTCATAATCTATTTCTCCTTGGGCACGCTGTGCCTCTCATAATTAATCACAAAAGGATCGCCCATTACTGATGGGTTTTGGCCTCGACTGGTGCCTGTGCAGGTGCCGCCACCTGTTGTGACACCGCCGGTTTAGCATTATTCACCTTCTGATATTCAGAGTACCCCTTTTGGATAGCCTTGCCGCCTGAGAAAAGGAGAACGAAGATAACCATCCAACGGATAAAACCAGGTTTTGCCACCTTAAGCAAACGCACACCAACAAAGGAACCCAGCATGATACCAATAAGCGAGGGCACCACCATCATGGGGATAATACAACCCTGATTGAAATAGATCCAGGCCGCTGAGGTATCAGTAATGGAAAGAAGGAACTTGGAGGTGGCCACTGAAATCTTGAGCGGCGCGCCCATGAGCAGATTCAGCACCGGCACATTGGCCCAGCCGGCGCCCAGTCCGAACATACCAGCCATAAAGCCGATAATAACGAAAAGCATCAGGCCTGGGATAGTACGATGGATCTTCCAGTTGATATCCTGCTTGGTGGCATAATCATGATAGATGCCGCAGATCCGCAGGGCAGTGGACAGGGCATCGGCAGCAGGAACATCGGGTACTGCTGATTTCTTGGCCGAGAGCATGATAGCAACAATACCAAGGATAGTAGCCCCCAAAGAAAGCTGGACGATATGCGGCGGCATGGCTAAGCCTACCATGGCGCCAACAATGGCCATGGTTGAGGCGATCAAGGCCACCGGCAGGGCCAGGCGCAGACTGGCCAGATTGGCCTTGAGCAGGCCAGGACCAGCGGCGAGCGCGCCACACAGGGCCACGAGTAGTCCGGTACCGCGGACAAAGTCAATGTGAAAAGGGAAGAACCCGCTCATGATCGGCACATACAACACACCGCCGCCAACACCACCCAGCACCGCGATAATACCCATAACAAAGGTGACTCCCAGCAGGATCAACGGCCATTTCCACCAGTCTTCCGGATTGGAGACCGGCACCGGGGCCATGGCTGTCACTTCCTGAGCCATGGTCCAGACCGGGCTCAGCATGATTGTACACACGAGAGAGGCCAATAACACCCCCGCCTTTTCCTTGATGTTCCTTTGCATCTTTGTTTCCTCCTTGTTGACTTCCTAAAAAATAAAACGAATATGAAAAATAAAACCACACACTATGAGTTCTGCTTCACCTGGTCACTCCCCTCTTTGTGATCCCTTCTTATCCTGTTGTAACCTTACGATATTGGAAAATTGCTGGCATGATTACTACTCGTAAAATCCTCTGTCAAGAAAAAACTGTTTCCCATTGAAACACGGCTATTGCATAGTGCATCATGATAAAAAAATGATGCATATACAAAAAGATACGATGCATTGTGCAACATTTTCGACCACATTCTTTCTGCTTGCACTGCAGCCCCCGGCATGGCCAAATGGCAGCGCGTGAGAACCATCCCCACATAATATGTCGTAAAATTCTCTGAAATATGTCATAATTAAAAAAATATTTTTCATACTCTAGAAAAAATATAAGGAAAAAACAAATGTTCAAAGTAAATGAGTATTTTGACGGCAAGGTAAAATCCATCGCCTTTACCAGTCCAGAGGGACCCGCCACCGTTGGGGTCATGGCAATCGGTGAATATGAGTTCGGAACGGCTTCTGTAGAGATTATGTCTGTGATCTCCGGCGCTATGGATATCAAATTGCCTGGCAGCGAAACCTGGAAAACCATTAAGGCCGGAGAGAGTTTTGAAGTCGCAGCCAACGTTAAATTCGGCGTGCGGATGCAGACTGAAACCGCTTATCTCTGCCTCTATAAATAAACAGCACAAACACGTCGCATCGCTGTATCCCCCATTTTTGTCCACAAGGATCAACCATGTCTTTTGACGATCACGATCAGCCCCAGACCGCGTTTTCAGATTTCGCCTTCATCCCGGCCATTCTCAAGGCTCTGGGTGAGGCCGGATACGAGTCCCCCACCCCGATCCAGTCCAGCATCATTCCTCATGTGATGGCAGGGGAGGATGTAGTGGGTCAGGCCCAGACCGGAACCGGCAAGACTGCCGCCTTTGCTCTGCCACTTTTATCCCGGCTCGATCTGAAGAAAAGAAAGCCGCAGGTCCTGGTACTGGCCCCGACCCGGGAGCTGGCCATCCAGGTGGCCGAGGCCTTTCATGCCTATGCCGCCCACATGCCGGGCTTTCAGGTAGTGCCCATCTATGGCGGCCAGGATTACAAGATCCAGCTCCGCCAGCTGGAACGCGGCGTTCATGTCGTGGTCGGCACCCCGGGCCGGGTCATGGATCATATCCGCCGCGAGACCCTAAACCTGAAAGAACTTAAGTGCCTGGTCCTTGATGAGGCAGACGAGATGCTGCGCATGGGTTTTATTGATGATGTCGAATGGATTCTGGAACAGACCCCGGAAAATCGGCAGATCGCGTTGTTCTCGGCCACCATGCCCGTCAGTATCCGCCGCATCGCCCAGAAGTACCTCAACAATCCTCAAGAGATCACCATCAAGGGCAAAACCAGCACCGCCCAGAATATCCGGCAACGCTTTCTCGTCACCAGCGGCTTTCATAAACTCGACTCTCTGACCAGAGTACTCGAGGCCGAATCCTTTGAAGGGATGCTGATCTTTGTCCGCACCAAGAACCAGACCTTGGAACTGGCCGAAAAGCTGGCGGCCCGTGGCTATTCCGTGGCCCCGCTCAACGGAGACATCCAGCAGAACCAGCGGCAGCGGACTGTGGAGCAACTGAAAAGCGGCCAACTGGATATCCTGGTGGCAACTGATGTAGCGGCTCGCGGCCTGGATGTGGAGCGGATCAGCCATGTGCTCAATTTTGACATCCCTTATGACACCGAATCTTACATCCATCGCATTGGCCGCACCGGTCGGGCCGGACGTAGCGGCGAGGCCATCCTCTTTGTCACCACCCGCGAACGGCAGATGGTGGGCACCATTGAACGGGCCACCCGCCAGAAGATCGAGATGATGAAGCTGCCCTCCACCGAGGCCATCAATGACAAGCGAATCATGGAGTTCAAGCAACGGATTACTGATACCCTCACCGCTGACAATCTTGATTTTTATCAACGGCTGATCGAAGAATATCTGGGAGAGCACGACGTCCCAGCCGACCTTGTGGCCGCGGCCTTGGCCAGCCTGGCCCAGGGTGACAAACCTCTGTTGCTGAAAGACATCCCTGCTCCCAGCCCTGTTCCTTTTGACCGCGCCGCCCGACCGGGCCGGAAGTTTGAGAAATCAGACCGGCCATTTTCCAGGGAGAGAAAGGAAGAACCTCGAGAGTTCCGAGAAGCCCGGGAATTCAAGGAATACCGTGAACCCAAGAAAATCAGGGAAACCAAGGAGCCATGGGAATCAAAAGAATCGAAAGGGCCAAAGTATTCCTCCGAACCGGATCAGGGCATGGAGCGCTTTCGCATCGAAGTAGGCCTTAACCAGGGAGTGAAACCGGGAAACATTGTCGGGGCCATCGCCAATGAGGCCGATCTCAGCAGCAAGCACATCGGCCGGATCTCGATCTTTGACGATCACAGCACTGTCGATCTACCGGCCGGGTTATCGGAAGAGACCCTGACCCTCCTGCAACGAGTACGAGTTGCTGAAAAACAGCTCAAAATCAGCCGGCTGAATGAATCAAAGGCCCAACCCCATAATCAACCGCAGGCGATGGATAGCACAGTGGCACGGGCACCAAGAACAACGCCGGAACGACCACACCCACCACAACTGGTACGAAAAACCGAGCAAAAGACCCAGAGAAGAGAGACGGCCATTGGTCGTGCTCGAAGACGGGGCCAGATGAGCGCCGTGTCAGTTGCCGCAAGAAAGAAAAGAACAAAAGAGTAAAAAGCAGCCAGCAGAACAAGTATTTTGGAAGTCATTATCATCACGGCCATGGCCGCCAACCGGGTTATTGGCAGAGGCAACACCATCCCCTGGCACATCCCGGAAGAGCTGCAATGGTTCAAGGCCACCACTATGGGCCATGCCCTGATCATGGGCCGCAAGACCCATGAATCTATTGGCCGCCCCCTGCCCGGCCGCGCCACCTTTGTCATCAGCCGCGATCCGGATCGCTCATTTCCTGGCTGTACCACGGTTCAGGGTCTGCTTCAGGCCCTGGCCTTGTGCGCGAAGCAGGAAAAGGTCTTCATTGCCGGCGGCGCCCAGATTTACACCCAAGCCCTGCCTCTGACCGACACAATTATCCTCAGCATCCTCGATCAGGAGATTGAAGGCGACACCTTTTTCCCCGCCATCCCGGAACAGGATTTTATCGAGACCAGCCGAACGACCATACCCGGACCACTCTCCTACACCCGCATTACCTATCAGCGCAGCTCAAAATCAGCCATCACGGCTTGATATAGGCAAACCCCTGATTCTGTAGATCAATCAGCCCGACAATTCCCGCCGGAATGATCTGACATTCCGCCGTCAAACTCTCGCGGCTGACCTCAAAACGCTTCAGGGCATTGTCACAGACCTGAAAACGAACCCCTTGGGCCGAAAGTGCTTGAATCCTCTCCAGGAAAGAGTCCGCCTCCTCCCTAGCCACCAAGCCGACCGCCGGCCCATTCAGCAACACAATCAGATCATGCCCTTGACCAGGGATGGCACTTAATAAATTGATGACATTATTAAGGGCCAGATTAAAAACCTGCTCATTCTTCTGATCAACATGAAAAACCGCCTTATATTGCATGACCACTCCTCATTTTCATAGAAATTCACTCATTCTCATTTGTGCCTCTATACAATTTTCAGTAACTATTGTTATAGGGGCCGTCTCTATGGTGATTGCTGCTGATTGTAGCGATGAATCGGCCTTTACTGAAGACTCTGTTTTGCTGGACATCTTCAGCAAATTTAGCTGAGAATTGTATAGAGGCATTTTTTGGAAAGAGCAAAGATGCTCAGTCTATTGTCGAAGAAAACAAGGGAACGGACAAGGTCTGTCATGATCCATCCCGATGATAAGGGCTGCGTTTTCCTTTAGTGCCGCAACGGATTATACTACTACAAAATCTACCACTATCGCCCTCTTTCCTGCCAAGGATCTCGCTGCAACCTGGCAGACAGCAGCTTTTTGGATCTCTTCTGCGGCGATGACACTAATCTTCTAGGTTTGAACAGCTTTGGCCTGGTGTTTGAAAAAAGGTAAGTCCACGATTGATTAACTGAGGTTGTGGAGCTGTTTTATTTTTCTGTCACTGTTATTCTCTTTTTACTGCCAATTATGGTGTACGACATATTGCCACAGCGAATATCTGATTACATCCAACTGTCCTTTGGTTAACCTTACTATCTCTGGTACTGTGAATCAAAGTATCTCTTAAAGATTCTGACCTAATCCGAATCTGCCCCAGCCGCTTTTCTTTCGAGGGAGGCGGTTTTTTTATTTCTTGGCTGATGAAATATCTGGTGTAACGTAATATTGACCTGTATTGCTATTGAGGGGCCACATAGAACCGGCATAGAACGGAACGAAAAAGGGGTCAAGCCATAACGACTTAACCCCTTGAATTTACTGGTGCCGGGACCAGGAATCGAACCAGGGACACACGGATTTTCAGTCCGTTGCTCTAC
>CAITDH010000040.1 GCA_903891045.1 uncultured Desulfobulbaceae bacterium
CACTCGATGGGCTATCTCTCCGTTCAATACCTTATAACGATATTTTGTCACCCATACAAAATGGTACTCAATATTGAAAGCTGTATGACTCCCGTAATGGTATTCCATATAACCTCCTATTCATAGTGGGCATATGATAACACATAGTAAAAATGATAAATCAAGCTCGTGAAAAGGATTATTGTAACATGCAGAACAGCGATCGACGGCGGATAAAAAGAGAACCCAAGTATTGCCTAGACAACAGTGTGGTTGGCGATTCTTGGCGGATGTTTCGCATCATGTCAGAATTTGTTGATGGCTTTGATGCCCTGTCCGCATTAGATGTACCGGTGGTAACAATTTACGGCTCAGCCAGAACGACAAAAGATAATCTTTACTATAAACTTGCCGAAGAACTTGCCGGCAAATTAGCCCAAGCGGGCTATGGAATCGTCACTGGGGGCGGTCCAGGTATCATGGAAGCGGCCAACAAGGGTGCATTTGAGGCCGGCGGCATCTCTATTGGTCTCAATATCCACCTTCCTCATGAACAGGTACCCAACGCCTACATCAACTTTCCCTTAGATTTTAAATATTTTTTTGTACGCAAAGTGATGTTTATGAAATACTCCATGGCCTTTATCTGTATGCCAGGCGGCTTTGGCTCACTCGATGAACTTTTTGAATCCCTGACCCTTATCCAGACCCAGAGCGTCAAGCCTTTCCCTATCATTCTGATTGGCAGTGATTTTTGGGGTGGACTTTTAGAGTGGATTAAAGATAAATTTATAACAAACGGAACAATAACCAAAGATGATCTTTTACTCATTGATGTCATGGATGATGTGGAAAGTGTTGTCAGCTATATAAAAAAGACCGTTGTTGTTTAATACCAATCAACTCATTTCCCTCTAAAACACAGTATAATTACTGGATAAGGTGAAGGTATGGCTCAGATAGATGCTTTTTTTAAATTGATGAATGATGAAGGCGCGTCAGATTTACACATGGTGGCAGGCCAACAGCCTGTTCTCCGTATTCGTGGAGATATGGAGCGGGTAAAATTTAAAATCCTGGAAAATGAAGATCTCAAAAAAATGCTCTATGAGATCTGTCCGGAAGAGAAGATCAAGACATTTGAAGAGTCAGGCGATGTCGATTTTGGTTACGAGATTCCAGGGCTTGCCCGTTACCGTTGCAACTTTTTCCAGCAGAAGCATGGCATCGGTGCCGTTTTCCGTGAAATCCCCAGCGACATCATGTCCTGTGAACAATTGGGATTGCCCAAAGTAATCTCCCGCTTGGCCCAACTACCCAAAGGTCTTGTCCTGGTGACCGGCCCTACCGGATCCGGCAAATCAACAACCTTGGCGGCCATTGTTGATGAGGTAAACAAAACCCGCAAAGATCATGTCCTGACCATTGAAGACCCCATCGAGTTTGTGCATCAAAGCCAGAAATGTATAATCAACCACCGGGAGGTCGGTCAGCACACCAAATCCTTTACCGCAGCCCTTCGTGGCGCCTTGCGTGAAGATCCTGACATCATCATGGTCGGCGAAATGCGCGATCTGGAAACAATCTCTTTGGCCATGGAGGCCGCCATGACCGGTCATCTGGTCTTTGGCACCCTGCACACCTTGAATGCCATGAAGACCGTTGATCGTATCATTGAAATCTTTCCCGCTAATCAGCAGGGGCAAGTCCGATCCACCTTATCAGATGCCTTAAAGGCCGTGGTTTCACAGACCCTGTTCAAACGCACAGACATCAAAGGACGATGCGCCGCCCTGGAAATCCTGATTGCCACCCCGGCCGTACTCAATCTCATTCGAGAGGGGAAAACCTACCAGATCGCCTCGGTGATGCAGACCGGGAAAAAATACGGAATGCAAACCCTTGATGATGCCATCATGGGTTTTCTTGACAAAAAAATGATCAGCCCTGATACCGCCTATTCCAATTGTATTGACAAGGCCAAGTTCGTAAAATATCTCCTCAATCCTCCTTCTGATTTTACCGAGATCTAAGAAGAAGCCGTTACAAAAAAGCTTTTCCATTCCTGACTATTTCGTTACGACGGCCATGGATAGATGAAAAGCGACCGGTTCCTTATGCTGTTTTTTCCATCCAGATATCGGTGTTATTTTATCAAAACGACGAAGCACCTCTCCCGGCATCAAGATGGTTTTTTCTTGACAAAGATCAGGCCGTGAATTATTGCAACAGGAACAAAATTAAAAAATTGTACTGTTTGTAACATTGTTGTTTAAGTATAAGATACTTGTTCTTTTAATTCTCTTTTGGAGGTGTATTATGGCTTGGGATATCGTAATCGATTTAGACAAATGTGCTGGTGATGAAGAATGTGTAAACGCCTGTCCTGCTCAGGTATATGAGATGCGTGACGGCAAGGCCTTTGCTGCCGAGCCTGATGAGTGTCTTGGTTGTGAGACCTGTGTTGAAGTTTGTCCTGAGGGCGCCATTACCGTCACCGAAGTGTAATCTCCTTCGATCTCAGTCTGTGACAAGCCCATTCCCTCTTGGGGGAATGGGCTTGTCTTGTTTTAGGCACCTCCTTCAGGATAGTGGTTCCAGATGCTAAGACAAGCACTTACAAGGTTAAAACCAGGGGCACCCAGACAGATCCATCTGTTACTTGCAGCTGCGTTGTGGAGTGGAATAGGAACCATGCTCATATTCCGTGGAGTTTCCTGGCTGATGACCGTCGGAGGTCTCTGGATTATAGTTCCAGCCCTGATTGCCGGGACGGTAAAATCGTTGTTAATACTTGACAACACCGCCCGCAAAGGGGTGCAACGTATCCTGGAGATGGCGGATGGAAGATGCCTGGGAGCGGTCTATTCGATACAAACATGGCTGTTGGTTCTGGTCATGATGGGAACGGGTATAGCGCTGCGCCATTCCACCTTGCCCAGAGAGATTCTGGGGGCCTTGTATGTGACGATTGGCTGGGCCCTATTTTTTTCCAGTCGGCACGCCTGGCTGGTCTGGAAACGTATCTCTGAGTTGCGGAATAAAGCATGATCCCTTATCCCTCGTCCTCCAGATCTTTCAATCAGGTTTCTGTTGATGCCTCCGCCCTGCAAGCAAATTTCAAATTACTGCAACAAAGGGTCGGCAAGGATGTCCGGGTCATGGTCATGGTCAAGGCCGATGCCTATGGCCATGGGATGGTCCAGGCCGCTGTCAATTTTGCCAGGGCAGGATGTGATGCCTTCGGGGTCGCCGAGATTCAAGAAGGCGTTGTATTACGGCGCGCCGGAATCCAAGGGCAGATCTTTATATTGCTCGGTTTTCAGATCTCTCAGGAACAACTCTTTTTTGATTATGACCTGACCCCGGTCATCTTTGATTATCAGGCGATAGAACTGCTCTCGCAGGCCGCAATCAGGAATAAAAAAAAGATAGCTGTTCACCTGAAAGTCGATTGCGGCATGGGCCGACTGGGAATCATGCCTTCCGAACTTCCTGATTTTTGGGCCCATCTGGAAAGATTCCCCGGCATATCTCTGGCCGGGATCATGAGTCATTTTCCCATGGCCGATGACCCAAAGTCCAGACAGACCCTGGAGATGTTTCAACGATATAAACAAGTCTGTGCGCAGGCAAGTCATCGACCTCTCGCCCTTTGTCATATCGCCAATTCCGGGGCCGTACTCTATTATCCTGAGACCTGTTGTGATATGGTGCGTCTGGGGATATCTCTCTATGGTTATTATCCCGATGGGACACAAGGCAAGCAACATGACGGAGCCGAAAGCCTTGTCCCGGCCATGTCTTTTACCACTCAGGTCATCCAGGTAAAATCGGTGCCGGCGGGAACCGGGATCAGTTATGGCCACACCTTTATCACCGGGCAGGAAACAAGGATTGCGGTGCTTCCGGTTGGCTATGCAGATGGATTTCTTCGCACCTTGTCCAATAAGGCGCAAGTGCTTATTAAAGGACAGCGGGCCAGAATTATTGGCCGGATCTGTATGAACCTGTGTATGGCGGATATCTCAGGAATTGAAGGGGTAGAGGCCGGTGACCAGGTAGTTATCCTGGGCTCACAGGGGGTAGAGACC
>CAITDH010000041.1 GCA_903891045.1 uncultured Desulfobulbaceae bacterium
CATGAATATATTAGTGAATTTTGTTACCGGTTTAATCGCCGTTTCTGGGAATATGAGCTACCAATGCGTTTGCTCAACGCCTGCTTGGCTCATGTTCCGGTTTAACTGAAAATAAGACAGAGCCATAATAAGTTATTGAAAAACAAGCCTCTATACAATTTTCTGTAACTATTATTACAGGAGGCGTCTCTATGGTAATTACGGCTGATTATAGCGACGAATCGGCCCTTACTGAAGACCCTGTTCTGCTGGACATCTTCAGCAAATCCGCATGAGAATTGTATTCTGGCATTTTAAATTCCTATTCATTTTCATCTTTTTATTCCAGGGCCCGCAACTCTTTATCAATCTTCTGCTTTTCCTGAAGCAATTGCATCACCGTCTCATGCTCGTCCCGTGGCACGTTTTCTATCTCCACAGTCAGCTTACGATCCCTCTCCTTCAGCTCCTCTTTCTTCAGCCAGAGCAACAACTCGGCCAGCTCTTCTTCTGTCCCTGAATAATGGCCGCACTCAGAAGCAGCAGGTGAGGCAGCCAACAAGATCTCTGCAACCAGGGCCCGTTCTTCTCCTTCAGGCAAGGCGGCAAGCAACTCCTCGGGTTCAAACTCCCGGCCCATGGCGTGCAGGGCCGCAAGCTGCAAGAACAAAACCTCCCCCACACCGAAAGCCAACCTTTGTCTCAAGCCCGCCTGTTCCAGCCTCAAAAAATGGGCAGGATAGAGCACCATATGAGCGACCAAACGTTTCTGGGCACCATTAAGCCTGACCCGCTCTCTTTCTTTATGGGCAAAACGGTTCGATTCTTTTGCTTGAGTGCCTGCAAAGTATGGCTGCTCCGGAGATCGCCCCGACGGAAGAGTACCCACAGGCGAAACTACTAGAGAATGGTCCGCAAGAAGCTCACTCAACTGCTGGGCCGCTATCCCCAGTTTCTCACTGAAATGAGCAATCACCACCGAACGCTGCAACGGGGATGCCGCCGCCTGCACCAAGGGCCGCAACTCTTCCACGATCCTCCTTTTTCCATCAAGGGTAAGACCGTGCTCTTCGATCATTTTTGCCAGCGCGAACTCAGCAAGCGGGGTCGCGGAATCCAGCAACCGCTCCAACTGTTCCAGCCCCTTTTCACGGATAAAGGTGTCGGGGTCATGCCCTGAAGGCAGCAAGGCCACCTTAGCGCTCATCTGCTCGGCCAGGAAAAGAGGCACCGCCCGGATCGCCGCCTTGACCCCGGCCGCATCCCCGTCAAAAAGAAGGATCGCGTTTTCTGCGTAATGGCGCAGCAGCTTCAACTGGGGCCGGGTCAGGGCGGTGCCGAGCGGTGCAACCACATTGGGACAACCATGAACCACCAGCGAGACCAGATCGAAGTTTCCCTCGACCAGCACCACCCGCTGCCGGGAACGGATCTCGGCGGCCTGTTGAAAAATCCCAAGCAGCAGGCGACTCTTGTCAAAGACCGGACTCTCCGGGGAGTTCATATACTTGGGCTGGCCATCCCCGACAATGCGTCCGCCAAAACCGCTGATCCTCCCTTTCGGGTCAAAAATGGGAAAGAGGATCCGGTCACGGAAACGATCATAGGTGCCGCCCTTGTCATTTCTCACCAGGAGACCCACCGTCTCGGCTGCCGCGCTCTCCTCACCCTGCAGCCCGGCGCCAAGGAAATTCCAGCCGACGGTTTCAACGGCCGGCGCATACCCTAACTGAAATTTCTCTTGAATAGCTAAGGGGATGCCACGCCGTTCCAGATACGCGCGCGCGGAGGCCGCACCTTTGCCCTGCAGCAGATAGTCCCTGAACAGGCGGGCTGCCTTTTCATTGATGGCATACATCGCCTTGCGTTGCCGCTCCTTCTCCTGTTCCGCCTGCGAATAGTGCTTTTCCGGCAGTTCAATCTGATAACGCCTGGCCAGGGTCTGAAGAGCGGTGGGGAAATCCAGGTTATGATATTTCATCATGAACGAGAAGACATCACCGGACTCGCCACACCCAAAACAGTGATAAAACTGCTGGCCCGGATGAACGGAAAAGGAAGGTGTCTTTTCGCCATGAAACGGACAACGCCCCAGGAACCGCGCTCCCGCTCTTTTCAGATCAACATATTCTCCAATGACCTGGACGATATCAGCCTGCTCCTTAACCTGGACTGTTACTGAATCGCGTGTTTCCGAATATCTCATAGTGACCAATCAATTAACGTAGTTGAAGCAATCATTATCCTGATTTGATCCGGGCCTGCCGCGCCT
This sequence comes from uncultured Desulfobulbaceae bacterium, assembly GCA_903891045.1. Lineage (GTDB taxonomy): Bacteria > Desulfobacterota > Desulfobulbia > Desulfobulbales > Desulfocapsaceae > UBA2270. The sequence goes on from CAITDH010000041.1 coordinate 2,252, forward strand.
TCTCCGGTTCTCCCTGTTCCAGATAGGCCTTTTCCATCAACAGCCAGTTTTGCTGGATCAAGTCATAATCCTTGCCGGCCAGGCTGTTTGACTTGATACAGAACTGGACAGCCTGACCATAATCCTTCTGCTCAAACTTCACCTGGGCCATCTCATGCCACAGCCGGGCATTCCGGGGCTCCACCCGCAGGGCCCGTTCCAGCATCATTTCGGCCTGACTGAACTGACCAGTCCGCGCATTTTGCCGAGCACTGGCAAGCAGGGTCGCCGCGGCCTTTCCTTCTTCCGGCACGGGAACAGACTCCCGGCTGACATTAGGACCAGGCTCAGGAGCAGGAACCGGAGCGGGCGCAGGAGTAGGAGCAGGCAGGGGAGAAGGGGTAGGGTGCGGAACAGGGAGCGGGGCAGGAACGGGTCTGGCTGGCAGATCAACAGGATGCTTTACCGAACATCCCGGCAAACACAGATTCAACACCATGAGCACGCCAACAGTGCCGGCAATATGCCGGAAACGTCCATGACCTGTTAGCATCACCGTCATTTTACCCTCCCTCCTGATCATCAATGAAACCAGCCACGAATCGTGTTCCAGACATCAGGGACACGCCTCTCCTGCGTATCGCGCTGGGCACCTGCTGGCACAGTGCCAGCAGCAAAGGGCAACTTCACATTCTCGCGGGACTCACCACCAAGGGGGCTATAGGCGCCCGCATCAATCCTGGCCCATTCAATCCCCTCCGGTTCCGTAAGCTCCAGCGGCTGGGGATGCAGAGATTGCATAATCTTTCCCCACACCACCATGGCACCACTGGCACCCGTAAACGCAGTCGGCTTGTTATCGTCATGGCCAATCCAGACGACCGCCAGCCGGTCGCCGGTAAAACCGGCAAACCAGCTATCCCGCATTTCATCGGTTGTTCCTGTTTTCCCGGCAGCCTGCACCGTCTCCGGGATATAGTTCAAAAGCGACCTGGCTGTGCCATGCGTTATCACCCGCTGTAAGGCAGTATTGAGCAGAAAAACATTCTCAGGCGGAAAAAGCTGCTCCACTGTCAGCCCAAAACGCTGAACCACCTTGTTATCAACCGTCAACACACTGCCAATGACCCGCTGCGGCTGATAAAAACCACCCGTGGCAAAGACCTGATATATCCGGGCCACTTCCAGAGGCGACAGGGCCGCCGTTCCCAGCAGAAAGGAAGGGTAGGGCTGAAAGTCTCTGGCTATTCCCATCCGCTTGACATTCTCCACCACCTTTTCCACCCCGACATCCATCCCGATCCTGATCGTGGCCAGGTTATACGAATGGGCCAGCGCCTCATGAAAAGGCACCAGGCCATGTTCTTTCTTATCATAATTGGCCGGCCGCCAGTCCTTGGTGCCGGCAGCGGCGAGGGTCAAGGCTATATCCTGCACCGGGGTCGCCAGGGTGTAGCCATTGGCCAGGGCGGTCAAATAAACAACCGGTTTGATGAGCGAGCCAATCGGACGCTGGGCGTCAAGGGCCCGATTAAATCCGGACTGTGAGGCGTCGCGACCGCCAGCCATCGCCAGGATCTCCCCGCCCTCTCTGCTGCTGACAATCACCGCCCCTTCAAGCCCACTGGTGCCGGTACGTTTTTCCAGGACCGACAGCGTTTCTCCCAGATATTTTTCCACCCGCATCTGCACCTGGGGATCAAGGGTGGTCAGGATCTTCAGACCGTTAGAGACAAGATCCTCCTCACGATAATCCTCCTTCAACTGGCGGCGCACCAGATCGAGAAAGGCGGGATAGCGGTTAAACCCGCTCTGCAGCATCCCGGTCTTCTCCAGCTTGGCCACCTTGGCCGTTGCATATGCCTCCGCCGAGATCACCCCTTCGGAACGCATCAAATCAAGCACCACCTGGCGGCGCAGCAGACAGCGCTCCGGAAACCGGCGCAGGTCATAATACGATGGCCCTTTGATCATCCCCACCAGCATGGCAATCTGGGCGGCAGAAAGATCCTTCAATTCCCGCCGAAAATAAAACTGACTGGCCAGGCCAAAACCATGGACCGCCCGACCGCGATCCTGGCCGAGAAAGATCTCATTGGCATAGGCGGTCAGGATCTCGTCCTTACTGTAATGGATCTCCAGCAGCAGGGACATGATCAGCTCATTGAGCTTGCGCTGCAGGGTGCGATCGTTATTGAGGAAAAAATTCTTCACCAGTTGCTGGGTCAGGGTGCTGCCGCCCTGGACCATCTTGCCGGCACGGATATTGGCCAGCATGGCCCGCAGAATTCCCAGCGGATCGACACCGGAATGGCGATAAAAACGTTGATCTTCAACGGCAAGAAGGGTCTTGACCAACAGATCAGGAAGATCCTGGCGACTAAACACGATCCGGTCTTCATTTTCCATGGGATGAAAGCTGCCGATCCGGGCCGGATCAATCCGCGCCAGGACAATATCGGCACCAGTATCGATATGGGTAATCTTCTTGACCACCGAGCCGGCAAACTCCACCGTAATCCGGGCCGACTTTTCCAGACCATCAGGAAAGGCAAAATCCCTGGTCACCAGATGCATGACGTTACCGGCAAGATCATAACCACCCGGATCTTTCGCCGTCTTATCCTGACGATAGCCGGCAAGCTGCAACTCATCCTCAAGCATTCTCGCCGAAAAAGGCAGATCAGGATATAACTCCAGAGGACGCGCGTACACCACGGCCGGCAAGGCCCAGCGCTTGCCGGCAAACTTCTGGCGGATCACCTTATCCAGATGGGTGACATAGACGCCAAAAGCGACGCAACCAAGCAGCACCAGCGGCACCGCAATCGTGAATACCGTCCACCCCCGCGACCTGCGGCTTCTGAGCCCCGTCTTTTTCGGAATTATCTTTTTTTTCTCAGGCAAAATTTAAAGTACCACTCAATAGAAAATACCAGAAAGCTCAGCACCTGCTACTGGATAGGCGGATACTGTAACATAGCAGATTCATGAACCAGAGATTGAAATTCGGTTGAAATTTCAGTTTATTATTTATTTTGACTTTCCATCTTCCATCACATACTATCGTCAGATACGGAAAACAACAACCTGAAACAGGTTATCGTCCAGGACATTGAACAAGAGAATTTTGACAAAAGCAAAGATTTGGCCCCTTATTTCTCGTAGTGAATATCACAAAACTTTAAATATGAAGAACGTCCCCCTTATGTTCTCAATCCACGCCCCCGCGCGGGGGGCGACCAATGGAACCAGAGTTGGTTGATGTTTTCGTCAGTTTCAATCCACGCCCCCGCGCGGGGGGCGACCGGCGTAATTGCCGCCCATGTCCAGTCGGATCGGC
>CAITDH010000042.1 GCA_903891045.1 uncultured Desulfobulbaceae bacterium
AATTTTGTTGCCGAGAACAAACTCCCCTGTCTTCTTTTTATCAATAAAATGGACCGGGAGCGTGCCAATTTCCAGAAAACTCTCGATGAAATAAAGACCCTGCTCCCCATCAACCAGGTCGTTCTCCAGATACCCATCGGCGCAGAAGATGGATTCAGGGGTCTTATTGATATCGCCTCACAAACGGCCTGGCTTTTTGACAGCGTGACCGGCACAAAAAAAATAGACATCCCTGAGGATCTTGTTGATCAGGTTACTGAATACCATGAAAAGCTGATGGAAACGGTGGCGGAGACCGACGACGATCTCATAGAACGATTTCTCGAAAATGGCGAATTGACCGAGGATGAGATCAGATTTGGTTTAAGAAAAGGAGTGGCAAATGGGAGCATCGCCCCTGTCTGTTTGGGTTCTGCCCTGCTCAACAAGGGAATTTTCTCCCTGCTCGATATAATAAATGACATCTTACCCTCCCCGGCTGAACGTCCGCTACTGGTGGGCACCCATCCGGTGACTGGTGAGATCGAAAATCGGAAACCTTTTGCCAACGAACATTTTTCAGCCATGGTCTTCAAGACTATGGCCGACCCCTACGCCGGCCGACTCACCATCTTCCGCGTTTATTCCGGCACCCTTTCCGGCGATTCATTTTATAACGCCAGTAAAAAAGTGAACGAACGTATTGGCCAGCTTTATTTCCTCGAAGGCAAGGAACAACGGGCCGTTGACATGGTTGGGCCGGGAATGATTGTAGCGGTCGCCAAGCTCAAAGAGACCACAACCGGCGACACTCTCTGTGATGCCGGCCATCCCATTGTTTATCCTCCTCTGCAATCATTCACCCCGGTCATCTCCTATGCAGTGCATGCCAGACAAGGCGAAGAAGAAAAGCTCTTCTCCGCCCTTACCAGAATCCTCGATGAAGACCTCACCCTGCGCCTGACCCGTGACCAGCAAACCGGAGAGGTTCTGCTTTCCGGTATGGGACAGGTCCATCTGGAGGTGGTCGGGGCCAGGATCAAAAGAAAATTTGGCGTGGATCTGGAGCTGACCCTGCCTAAAATTGCCTATAAAGAGACCATCAAGGGCAAGGCCAGGGTCCAGGGCAAGCATAAAAAACAGAGTGGCGGTCGTGGTCAGTTTGGTGACTGCACCATTGAGATCATGCCGCTGGCCCATGGCAGCGGATTTCTCTTTGAGGATAAGATCGTGGGCGGGGTTATTCCCCAACAGTATCGCCCGGCTGTCGAAAAAGGCATCATCGAGGCCATGGAAAAAGGCGTTCTTGCCGGGTATCCGGTGGTTGACCTGAAAGTTGTTCTTGTAGACGGCTCCTTTCACGCCGTGGACTCCTCCGAGCTGGCCTTCAAGGTTGCCGGCTCACTGGCCTTTAAAAAAGGCGCCCAGGAGGCGGGTCTGGTGCTGCTTGAACCCTATACGAAAATGACCATCCGAGTTGCCAAGGAACATGTTGGCGATATCATGGGAGATCTCAATTCCAGACGGGGCAAGGTGATGGGTATGGATGCCAATGCCAAACATGAAATCATAATCGCCCAGGTTCCCCTGGCGGAAATACAGCGTTACGCCACCGATCTGACCGCCATGACCGGCGGCCTGGGCTCTTTTACTGTGGTCTTTTCCCACTATGAAGAGATGCCGGCCCATATTGCCGAGAAAATTATTGCCGCCAGCGCTGAAGAACATAGGTAGATAGTCTGAAGGCTGAAGGCCGAAGGTTTTACTTCAGCCTTCAGTCTTCAGCCTATGCCAGAATGGCTAAAGAATCCATCATTTGAGATAGATATGAGACACGAGGCCAACAAGTTCAGTTGCGCGGTGCTCACCATGAGTGACAAAGGGTCGCGAGGTGAGCGCAAGGATGAAAGCGGGGCCATGCTCCAGGAAATGCTGCGGGAAGAAGGATATCAACTGCGGGCCTATACGATGGTTCCCGATCAGATCGAGGCCATAACCAACGTTTTGATGCAGTGGGTTGATCAAGACAAGATCGACCTGATCGTGACCACCGGAGGAACCGGAGTCTCCCCCACCGACGTCACCCCGGAGGCCATGCGGGGTGTCATTGAAAAAGAGATCCCCGGTATGGCAGAGGCCATGCGCGCGGCCAGTCTGTTGAAGACCCCCCATGCTGTTCTATCACGGGCCATGGCCGGAATCCGGGGACGAAGCCTGATCATCAATCTGCCCGGCAGCCAGAAGGCCGCCAGAGAAAACATCGAAGTCCTCCTCCCTGCCCTGCCCCATGCCCTTGACAAGATTCAGGGCGGAACCGGCGACTGTGCTCATTTGCGGTAAACTTCTCTCTTTGATTACTGTTCCCATAAACAAGAAGGGGCGTTTATCTCACGATAAACGCCCCTTCTTGTTCCAGCGGAAACGTATTGTTATTCTGCAATCAATTGATCAGTTCAACCTGCTCATCTTTATCATTTTCCGTGGCTACAATTTCACCAATGATACAGGCCCGTTCACCAAGTGCTCCGAAGTGATGGACAACGTCATCGGCAACAGCATCTTCAACAATGGCCATCAGGCCAATGCCCATATTAAAGGTGCGATACATCTCTTCCATGGGAATGTTCCCTTTCTCACTCAGGAACGTAAAAACAGGCGGCACTTTCCATGAAGAACGGTCAATAATCGCCTTGCAACTTCGCGGCAATATCCGGGGGACATTATCAATGAAACCGCCGCCGGTATTATGAACCATACCGTTGATTCTATAATGTTTTAATACACCCAGCACCGCCTGGACATAAATTCGGGTGGGCCTGAGCAGTTCTTCACCAAGGGTGCAGCCAAACTCTGCCATCTGCTGCCCAACCGACAGCCCAAGATCCTGGAAACAGACCTTTCTGACCAGCGAGTACCCATTGGAATGGAGGCCACTGGAGGCCACGCCCACAATCTTGTTGCCGACCTTGATCTCGGAGCCATCAATAATGGCATCACGATTGACAATACCGACCACAAAACCGGCAAGATCATAATCATCACCGTTATACAGGCCTGGCATCTCTGCTGTTTCACCGCCCACCAGAGAACATTTTGCCTGCCGGCAACCCTCGGCAATCCCCCTGACCACCTCGGTGGCGATATGCAGATCCAGCTTGCCGATGGAGAAATAATCAAGGAAACAGAGAGGTTTGGCCCCACCAACAATGATATCATTGACACACATGGCCACAAGATCAATGCCGATGGTATCATGCTTGTTGCAGAGCCCAGCAATGGCAAGTTTGGTGCCGACCCCATCGGTGGACGAAACAATAACAGGTTGTTTATAGGTATTGGTGTCAATGGCAAAAAGACTGGAGAATCCGCCGATATCGTTCAGCACCCCACGTTGATGCGTCGAGGCGACAATATCCTTAATTCCTTTGACAAAGGCATTGCCCTTATCAATATCAACGCCTGCCTCACTGTATTTTGATTGTTGCAAATCGGTCATGTCAGAGAACCCTTACGTCAGGGGAATTAAGGTTATTCATTTGATTGTAAAAAAGACTCTTTCCACAATACATCAAGACTTCACAGATGAGCCATCTTATAAGGTGTGCTGAAAAAATGCAATATTAAAGCAGGACGTAAACAAAGTGAAATGGCTGTTATTCCTGACTGCCCTCCACCTCCCTTGCCGCGTTTTTCCCAGAAAAAAAGGATTGACGCACCACTTCACCATAGCTATATTACCATTTAGCTATCTATCTACATAATCATACAGTGGAGTGGCGATGAAAAATTTTATCAAGGTCATGAAGGCCCTTTCCGACCCGAATCGGGTCAAGATCATCAAGATGCTCCAGCAGAGAGAGAATCTGTGCGTCTGCGAGATCCGGGCAATGCTGAAGCTGGCCCAACCCACCGTCTCCAAGCATCTGAAGATACTGGAAGAAGCAGGGTTAATCGTTTCTGAAAAAGAAAAGCTCTGGGTCAACTATCGGCTGCACCCAACCGGAGATTCACTCTACAGCGCCGCCATGCTCGCGCAGCTCGAAGGCTGGCTGAACGAGACCCCGGAGCTTGCCGAGATCCACCAACTCCTGCCCGCCATCAATCGTACCAACATCTGTAAACCCTGAGGAACATGCCATGCAACCCGTCACCCCTATCAAGCAGCACACTCCAGCCACTCCCCAGCCCGCCCCGCCACTTGCGGCCTGGGCAAAGATCAAATATTTCCTGACTGGCCTTGCCGGGCTTAGCCTCTGGTTTGCCCTCTACTGGCAATTGCACCGACTGGCCGAGTTCCTTGCCTTTTCCCTGCTCGGCCTGAAGCCCGGCAGCCATCTGGGCGAGGCCGTGCTCTTCTTTTTCTATGATACCCCCAAGGTGTTGATGCTGCTCACCCTGATCGTCTTTGCTGTGGGCATCCTGCGTTCTTTTTTCACTCCCGAACGAACCCGAAAGATCCTGGCCGGCAAGCGTGAATCCGTGGGCAATGTCCTTGCCGCCCTGCTTGGCATCGTCACCCCCTTTTGCTCCTGCTCGGCCGTGCCGCTTTTTATCGGCTTTGTCACTGCGGGCGTGCCGCTGGGAGTCACCTTCTCTTTTTTGATCTCCGCCCCCATGGTCAATGAAATCGCCCTGGTGCTTCTTTACGGACTGCTGGGATGGAAGGTGGCGGCCATCTATATGGGAACCGGCCTGCTGATTGCCATTGTCGCCGGTTGGACCATCGGCCACCTCCGCATGGAGCACCACCTTGAAGACTGGGTACGGGAACTGCGCATCAATGATGTCGATATCCCGGATGAAAAACTGACCTGGCCCGATCGGTTCAATCATGGCAAGACGGCAGTACGGGACATCGTCGGCAAGGTCTGGATCTATGTGATCGCCGGGATTGCTGTGGGTGGAGGCATTCACGGCTACGTGCCCGAGGGCTTCATGGCCCAGATCATGGGCAAAGAGGCATGGTGGTCGGTGCCGGTGGCTGTGCTGATCGGCATCCCCCTGTATTCCAACGCCGCCGGTATCGTGCCGGTAGTCCAGGCCCTGCTCAGCAAGGGTGCGGCATTAGGCACGGTGCTCGCCTTCATGATGAGCGTTATCGCCATATCATTGCCGGAAATGGTCATCCTCCGGAAGGTTCTCAAACCGCGCCTCATTGCGGTTTTTATCGGCGTGGTAGGCGTCGGCATCATGCTGGTCGGCTATCTCTTCAATATTATCATCTGATACGGAGGTCAATCATGGAAATCAAGGTACTGGGACCGGGATGCGCGAAGTGCGCGGTGGCTGAAAAAATCATGCGGGCTGCGGTCGAAGAGGCAGGGGGGACCGCCACCATCGAAAAGATCAGCGACTTTCAACAGATCGCCAAACACGGCGTTTTCTCGACCCCGGCGGTGGTCATCGACGGCCAGGTTAAATGCGTTGGCAAGGTACCGTCGAGAAATGAAGCCCTCGACTGGATCAAGAAATAAGGCGAATCAGAGGGAGTATACATAAAAAGGGTAGTGAAAAACTATGATGATTTTTCAAACGGCACACCAGAAAATTCGATAGCTGGGCGGCACGGTGACACTCTCGCTGCTGCCCACCTCGACTGCCACTCTTTGTCAAATCACTCTACGACCTGAAACAGAAGGCCGCCTCACTTACTGAAAATGCAAGCCTTGCTCATCTCCTGGAACTCTTCAGCCGTAAGGCGACAGTAGTGGCCGCTAACAGCGGTCTTCTTATCTATCTCACCGGAAGCCTGTCTGACAATGACGGCGTGGTATACAAATACGGATAAGCGCATCTATCGGGACTACGGGTTTGTCAGATTGACTCTCCAAGTACCGCTTTTTGACCAGACCTTGAGCGTGGAACAGACAAATGCAGCGGTAAAATCTTGTTTGTGGCTGCAACCGTGAACAATGATAAATAGATAGCTATGTTCCCTTTAAGTGTTGAAACTGCCCCAGAGAAATGGCGAGCAAAGACTCTGGTGAAATTTGGGGGTGTTGCTCAAGAGAACGCCGCCACCCCA
>CAITDH010000043.1 GCA_903891045.1 uncultured Desulfobulbaceae bacterium
CAAGCGGCGACGTTTTTGTACCCCATTTTGTACCCCGTCAGAAAAAGACATAAAAAAAGGAGCTACGAAAACACCGTAACTCCTTGAATTTACTGGTCGGGGTGAGAGGATTTGAACCTCCGGCCACTTGGCCCCCAGCCAAGTGCGCTACCAGACTGCGCTACACCCCGATATGTACCATGGTATGTACCATGGGTTTTTCCTGCTGTCAACAGAGGGTCAATGATGGAAAATTTTTAAATCCCCCTTACCTCTTGTCCCTTTGCTTTTAGCCCTTCTCCTTACCCTTATCATGCAGCAGGGCGTTCATCTCGCGAAGCTCAGCTTTTATCTGCTCCAGACAACCAATCGCATTCTGGGGCGGAACTGGTTGCGCCTGCACAGTCTGACCACTGGCAAGAAACTTTCTGGCCCCGGCAAGGGTATATCCCTGCTCATGAAGAAGGGTCTTGATGGCAAGAACCGTCTCCACGTCAACACGTCGATAGAGACGTTGCTGAGAGTTAGCTCGCTGAGGGCTGATGCTGGGAAATTCAGACTCCCAATAGCGAAGGACATGGGCTGCAACCCCAGCCAGTTTGCTCACCTCGCCGATCTTAAAATAAAGCTTGTCCGGTATCTCCGGTCTCATGTCAAGGCTTGGCCCCTCTTAAAGGATGAATATGTGAAGAAATTATTCGTTAATCTGCTCCCTTAATCTTTTACTTGGACGAAACGCCACCATCTGCCTTGGCTTGATGGTAATCGTCTCACCAGTACGCGGATTGCGTCCCCGCCGGGGATGTTTTTCCCTGACCGTAAAGGTCCCGAAATGAACAAGTTTAATAGAATTTGCATCAAGCAAAGAGCCCTTCATCCGGTCGAGAAAGGCATCAACCAGGGCGGCGCAACTACTCTGCGGATAGCCAAGCTGACCATTCATGACCTCGGCCAATTCCTTACGGGTAAGATTATCGTTATTCATATCATCCTTCTCTCAGGGTTCCTTCAAATTTTGAACCCAGCATATTGACTATTTTGGTGTGAACTTTTTCCACATTCTTTTCGGTAAGCGTTTTCTGAGAAGAACGGTAAGTCACCGACAGGGCGACACTCTTAAACCCGCGTTTTACCGAATCGCCCTGATACACATCAAAGATCTCACACTGTTCAATGAGCGGATCTTGCACCTGAAGCACCGCGTCAACCAGTGCACCGGCAGCAACAGTCTCTGGCACCAGCAAGGCGATATCACGATTAACTGCCGGGAAGACAGGAAGCACGGTAAAGTTTTTGGCGACAGGGGCCAGTTGACACAGGGCATCAAGGTTAAGATCAAAAAAGAACACATCCTGTTTGATCCCAAATTTTCTAAGAATCGCCGGCAGGATCCGGGCAATAATCCCCAGTTCCTGATCGCCAGCACTGACAGCAAGAACTTGCAAGGGATCAGCAAAAGGCTCGATCTGATCCTGGGCTGGAAGAGTGAAATGAAGCGGAGAAACCGTGCTTTCTTCCAGCAATCGCAGCCCCTGCAGAAGATACTCCATCGCCCCCTTGGCATCAAGGATATCAACGGCCTGCTGCTTGCAATGATAAGGTGAAGATTCACCAAAACGATTGCCGCTCAACACCCCAGCCAGACGCATTCTTTCCAGAGGCTGCTCATTGTCACCTTTGGGGGTGAAGACCTTGCCGGTCTCGAAGAGTTTGATGGCGGTCTTCTGAAAATTGATATTGCGTTCAACATTTTCAAGAAGTCCCGGCAGCAGCATGGTCCGCATGACCGACTGATCTTCGCTGAGCGGATTGACCAGTCGCACAAAACGGCAGCGAGGATCGCCATCGGCAAGTCCAAGCCATTGCAGATGTTTTTCCGAGGTAAAACTGTAATTGATCGCCTCGAAATAGCCGATACCCGTAAGCAGTGTCCCGATTTTTGCCCTGGTAATTCTGTTTGTATCCTGCTCAGGGTAACTTAACTGGACCGTGGGCAGGGTTGTGGGGATGGTATTGTAACCAATCAGCCTGGCGACCTCTTCAACCAGATCAATTTCGCGTTCGATATCGACCCGGAAAGAAGGCGCCCCTACCCATAGGGTATCCGCATCTTTCTCTTTGCACCGGAAACCGATGGAGATCAAGGCATCGGCTATTTTTTCATAGTCGAGAGGGACACCAAGAAGATCTGAGGTGCGGGAAATCCGTAGGGTGAGGGTGTTAAAAGGCTTCTGACCATAATATTTGTCGACGCCGCCCGGCTCCGCAGTTCCACCGGCTACCTCACAGAGCAGCCTGACTGCCCGTTCCATGGCAAGGAGACACCCGCCCGGATCAACGCCGCGCTCAAATCGGTAAGAGGCCTCGGATGACAGGTTCAACTTACGTGCCGTTTTTCTGATCGAGATGGGATCAAAACAGGCGCTTTCAAGGAGAATGGCAGTGGTCGTGTCACTCACCTCTGAGTTCATGCCGCCCATGACTCCAGCTATAGCAACCGGTTGCACACCATCACAGATCATCAGCATGTCAGCATCGAGCTTACGCGCCACGCCATCCAGGGTGGTAAAATCCAGCTCATCCATCCGGGGATAGCGAACAATAATTTTTTTACCGGCAAGCTTATGAAAATCAAAGGCATGCAGGGGTTGCCCATATTCCATCATCACCAGGTTGGTGATATCAACCACATTATTGATCGGACGTAACCCTATGGACAGAAGACGTTTGCGCAGCCACCAGGGTGACGGGGCAATAGTGACCCCGGTAATCAGCCTGGCGCCATAACGGGGGCAGAGCTCAGAAGATTCAATATCCACGGAAAACGTGGCGCAGGAAGCTTGAATCGCGGCGCTTTCCACCGGCAGGGTCAATGGTCGGCGAAGGATTCCGGCAATCTCTCTGGCAATACCGATGACCGAGGCGCAGTCAGACCGGTTGGGGGTCAGATCGACCTCAACCAGCGTATCGCTGAGCCCAAGGGCGTGGATAAAGGACTGACCATGGGGGGTATCGGCAGGCAGTTCCATGATCCCACCGTGTCCAGTGCCAAGCCCCAACTCCCGCTCAGAACAGAGCATACCGTAGGATTCGATCCCCCGGACCTTTGATTTCTTGATCTTTACCCCACCAAGCAGGGTCGTGCCGGGCAGGGCAATGGCGGTCGTCAAGCCTGGCCTGACATTGGGGGCGCCGCAGACAATCTGCAGGGTCTCTGCACCCACTGCCACCTGGCACAGGCTTAAACTGTCGGCATCAGGATGGCGTTCAACCGAAAGAACCAGCGCGGTTTGAACAGGAGCCAACTCCTGAAAAAGCTCGGTTACCGCATCAACCTCAAGACCAAGCATGGTCAAGTGATCCGCCAGTTGCACAGACGTAATTCCGTCTGTATTCACATACTCATTTAACCAGTCGATGGTGAACTTCATGAGATTTCAAAACTCACTAAAATTGTGCGAGAAAACGCAAATCATTTTCGTAATAAAGGCGGATATCGTTAATGCCGTATTTAAGCATGGCAATCCGCTCGATACCCAGACCAAAGGCAAAACCACTATAGATCTCAGGGTCGTACCCAACCATTTTAAAGACCTCGGGGTCAATCATCCCGGCGCCAAGGATCTCAAGCCATCCAGTCTGTTTACAGACCCGGCACCCTGAACCACCACAGATAACACAGGCTATATCGACCTCGGCGCTGGGTTCGGTAAACGGGAAGAAACTCGGCCGAAATCGCAAAGGCAGATCCTTATCAAACATCTTTTGCGTAAAAACAGTCAAAATCCCTTTCAGGTCAGCAAAAGAGACCTTGGTATCAACAAGAAAGCCCTCAACCTGATGAAACATGGGGGTATGGGTGATATCAGAATCACAGCGATAGACCTTGCCCGGCGCAATAACTCGCAAAGGAGGTTGCTGGCTTTCCATGATCCTGGCCTGCATGGGTGAAGTATGGGTGCGCAGGAGGATGGAGTCACTGACATAAAAGGTATCGTGCATATCCCGGGCCGGGTGGTGTGCCGGAATATTCAGGGCCTCAAAGTTATAGTGATCCTGCTCGACATCAGGACCCTCAGCCACTGAAAAACCCATGGCCTCAAAAATCGCGCAGACCTCGTTCATGATCTGGGTCACCGGATGCAATCGTCCTCTCTCGGGGTATCTGCCTGGCAGTGACAGATCTATCGAGCTTGCCCCTTTCGCCCCAGACTGGGCACTCCCCCCAAGCAGTGTTTTTTTCTCCTCAAAGAGCTTCTCGATTTCTTCCTTGATGGTGTTTGCCAACTGGCCAACCCGTGGTCTCTCTTCCGGGGCCACAGCGCCAAGCTCCCGCATGATGGTGCTGAACTGGCCTTTACGGCCAAGATAACGAATACGAAAATTTTCCAACTGACCGGCATCAACAAGCTGGTCAAGATTTTTTCCGGCTTCGTCCTGTAGGCTGAGTAGCTTTTGCTCCATGACTCTCAAAAAATGTAGATATGCGTTAAACCACGGTTAATGACTGCCTCTAAAACAATATGCCGGTTTCGATAGATATCAAAACCGGCATAGTCCTCCCCGTTTTCCTCTCTGAAAAAAGGAGAATCAGGCGTTGGATGTTGCTGCTATTTTTACCACTTCAGAAAAAGCCGCCGCATCAAGAATGGCCATATTGGAAAGAACCTTCCGGTCAAGTTCAATCCCTGCCTTTTTCAAGCCGCCAATAAGCTGGCTATAACTGATGTCATTCATATGGGCGCCGGCGTTGATGCGGGCAATCCACAAACGACGGAAATCACGTTTTTTGGTCCGCCGATCTCGGTAGGCATAAACAAGTGCACGGTCAACAGCCTCGGTGGCAGTACGATAAAGACGACTGCGTCCACCCCGGAAACCTTTAGCCAGTTTCAATACTTTATTTCTTCTTCTTCGGGCTTTAAACCCTCTTGTCGCGCGTGGCATTTTTTTACTCCTCGTTGACTCTGTTGTCGGTAATCATAAAAAGGACAGCAGGAAAAACTAAAATGTTTAAATAATCTCTTTTACAACCATACACAGGAAGACAGATTACATGTATGGCAAAATCCTGCGAATTCCTTTGACATCAGCGCAATTCACCAAACCTGATTTTCTCAGATTACGCTTCCTCTTTGTGGTTTTTTTAGTCAGGATGTGACTGGTAAAGGCCTTACCGCGTTTAATCTTTCCTGATCCGGTCAGCTTGAAACGTTTAGCTGCGCCTCTTTTTGTTTTCATCTTTGGCATAATGTTGCTCCTTTGCACTTCCTATAGAGTGCTGCCGCACTTTTCTTGATTCAAAAAAATGAGGCAACAGCTTATATTCAGTTTTAACTACAATTTTATCTTATTTTTGACAAAATAAATTATTTCAGTTTTTTTATCAACACTCTCACGCCTTGGGACCAACAAACATTACCATCTGTCGTCCTTCCATCTTAGGCTCTTGCAAAATAACCGCATCTGTTTCCAGGGCGGCGGCAATCTTCTGCATGGCCTCCAGACCAATAGTCTGACAATAGACGATCTCACGACCCCGGAAACGCATGGTAAGTTTCACCTTGTTTTTCTGTTGCAGAAATTTAACAACACTTCTGATCTTGAAGCTCAGATCATGTTCATCAGTTTTGGGCCGAAATTTAATTTCCTTGGTCTCGACTGTCGTTTGCTTCTTTTTTGCTTCCTGCTCTTTTTTTGCCTGTTCGTAACGAAACTTATCGTAGTTCATTATCCGACAAACAGGTGGATCAGCGTTCGCTGAAACCTCCACTAAATCAAGCCCTTCATCATCGGCTATCTTCAGTGCTTCGTCCACGGTTACTACACCCAACGGACTACCATCACTGCCAACGAGTCGGATCTGAGGATGACGAATCATTTCATTGATATTGGCCTTTACTTCACGTTGGACCGGGGCTCTTTTTCCTCTTTGTTTAATATCTCTACCTCCCTGCGTTTACGAACTCGACACATTAAACGCCCTGCCCTGCGGCCAGACCGTTAAACCATTATTTACAAAAGAAATTTGATCCAAAAACGACGAACTTTAAAGCCCACGAAGCTCTTTACATTCATCGGTAATTTTTACCGCAAAATCAGCAACCGTCATCTCTGGCAGGTTTTTACCATCACGCAAACGAACAGTCACCGTGCCATTCTCTTTTTCTTTATCACCAATAATCAGCATATATGGGGTCTTGGCCATCTGCGCTTCCCTGATCTTATAGTTCAACTTCTCATTGCGCAAATCTTTTTCCACCCGCACCCCCAGTTTTCGCAACTGGGAATAAAGCTGTTCACAATAGTCTGCCTGGGCATCGGTGATATTCAGCACCCTGACCTGCACCGGGGCCAGCCAAAGAGGAAAGGCACCCGCATAATGCTCTATCAGTACCCCGATAAAACGCTCCAGAGATCCCATCAAGGCCCGATGGATCATAATGGGTTGATGTTCCTGATTATCAGCACCGGTATAGCTCATATCAAAACGCTCCGGCAGGTTGAAGTCCACCTGGATGGTGGAGCATTGCCAGGATCGTCCCAGCTGATCCTTGATCTTGATATCAATCTTGGGACCATAGAAGACACCTTCACCGGGATCAAGAGAATAGGCGAGTCCTTTCTTGTCAAGGGCCTGCTTCAGGGCCTCAGTTGCCTTCTCCCAATTCGCGTCACTGCCGACATATTTTTCAGGCCGGGTGGAGAGATAGATATCGTACTGATCAAAGCCAAAAGTCTTGAGAATCAGCAGATTCAACTCAAGAATATTGACAATCTCATCTTCCAGTTGTTCCGGCTGGCAGAAGATATGGGCATCATCCTGGGTAAAACCGCGGACCCGCATCAGACCATGCAAGGCGCCGGCTCGTTCATAACGATAGACCGTGCCCAGTTCGCACCAGCGGATGGGAAGCTCGCGATAACTCCTCTTCCGGCTATTGTAGATACCGATATGAAACGGGCAGTTCATCGGTTTGAGCTGATACTCCACCTCGTCAATGGCCATGGGCGAGTACATGTTTTCCCCGTAAAAATCAAGATGACCTGAGGTCTTCCACAGATCCTGACGGGCTATATGGGGAGTGTACAGCAGCTCGTAATCGTGATTATAGTGGGCCTCTTTCCAATAATCTTCAATCAGCTTTCTGAGCAACGCGCCCTTTGGCTGCCAGAGAATGAGGCCCGGCCCAATCTGATCCTGAATGGTGAACAGATCAAGCTCCTTACCCAGTTTACGATGATCCCGTTTCTTGGCCTCTTCCAGGGTGAACAGATACTTCTGCAGGGCCTTCTTATCAAAAAAGGCGGTACCGTAGATTCGTTGCAAGACGTCGTTCTTCTCATTACCACGCCAGTATGCCCCGGCAACCCTCAACAGTTTGAAGGCCTTGACCCAGGAGGTGTCGGGGAGATGGGGACCTCGACACAGGTCTATAAAATCACCAATCTGGTAAGTGGAGACCGCATCGACAGCAAGATCCCGAATGAGCTCCACCTTATATTTTTCTCCCTGCTTCTCAAAGACAGCAAGGGCTTCAGAGGCCTTAACTTCATTACGAATGAAAGGAAGTGCCTTGTTGGCAATCTCCTCCATGCGGGCCTCTATCTTGTCAAAATCTTCAGGACTAAAGGTCTTGGCAAAGGCAAAATCGTAATAAAATCCTTCTTCAATGGCTGGCCCAATGGCGACCTTGACATCATTTCCAAAGAGATCACGGACGGCCTGGGCCATAACATGAGCGGTACTGTGTCGCAGGATCTCAAGTCCCGCATCGGTATCAATCTGAATGGGACTAATAACGGCATCTTGAACCAGCAGGGTACTGAGATCGACACTTTTACCATCAACAATTGCGGCAACCGTACGTTTGCGCTGCTTGTTGGACAAAAGTTTGGCAAACGCCTCCTGTACTGAAGTGGAGGTCGGTAGCTGGATGGTCTCACCATCCTGTAAAGTAACCTGAATATCTGTCATCTGGGATATTTTTATAAAGGGTCTGCAAGCAATCCGTCGTTCAAAAACAACTGTAAAAATGCACTCAACGCAAATAAATCCCCCAAAAATAAAGGCCAAAGAGGAAACGAAAAGCAGTGCGTCCGTTTTTCTTTAGCCTTATTTCTGGTAGGCGCGGGCGGTTTCGAACCGCCGACTTCTACCATGTCAAGGTAGCGCTCTCCCCCTGAGCTACGCGCCTATGTAAAACAATATCGCTTCAATATTTTTTTGAATTTACCAAGGACGATAGAAACTTCCTCAATTACCAGTAAACGTGACCCCTGTCAAGGGAAAATAGAGCTTACACTCCATGCTTTCTGGAAGGATCAGTCGGCATTTGTCCTGGTTTCAATAGCCCTGGCCAGGGTATATCGATCCGCATATTTTATATCCATCCCCATAGGGATCCCACAGGCCAAACGAGTCAGAATAATCCCTTTATCGTGGAGCAGATCAATGAGATAAGACGCTGTAGCCTCACCTGGAACAGTGGAACTGGTGGCGACAAGCACCTCCCGGACAACTCCACTGTTAACCCTAGCCATCAACTCCTCAACCTTGATCTCACCTGGCCCGATGCCATCCATAGGCGAGAGGACACCGTGAAGGATATGATAATGACCGTGAAAGCTCCCAGTCTTTTCTATGGCCAGAAGGTCTCCCGGTTGCTCAACCACACAGATCAGTGCCCCGTTTCTCTGCGGATCTGCGCAGATGACACAGGGCTCTTCTTCAGAAAAGGTAAAACAACAGGAACAAAGCTGGATTGCATCGTGTAATTCAGACAAGGCAGAGGCCAATTCACGGGCATCTGCCTTGGGACGACGCAGGATATTCATGGCCAGTCTGGCTGCCGTTTTATTGCCAATTCCGGGCAAACGGCTCAGATCCCGAATCAGGCGGTCAAGGGCTGGAGGAACGATCTGCACGACAGGAATCCTTTCAACCAAACATATTGGAAAGACCAGGGAGGTTCAAGCCGCCGGTCAGTTTGCCCATTTCAGCCTTCCCCATCTCCCTTGCCTTGCGCAAGGCATCGTTCGTGGCGGCGACAATCAGATCCTGAAGCATATCGGCCTCTTTTTCAACAATCACAGCCCGCTCAATCACAATG
>CAITDH010000044.1 GCA_903891045.1 uncultured Desulfobulbaceae bacterium
AAAACTTGACATCTGGGTACTAAATGACCCAAAATAGAGACAGGTAACACTACAATTTAAAAGAAGAAATAGGATCTATTACGTATATAGACTGTGAATCTCTGACACAGGGAGCCAAGTTCTCTCCTATCAATCACTCCCAAAAGTTGAAGACAGCAAGCCTCTGTAAATCCTTGCGTTACTACTCAGCGCAGGGATGAGCGGAATAACTCCCCACACCTTGTCACTCGCTCCCGTTTTTCTTGGCCTCCAGCACGTCCCAGCGGTCATACAATTGAGCCACCGTTGTCTGCGCCTCCTGCAACTCAGTCCAGCACCCATGCAGACGTTCAGGATCTGAGACCGTTTCCGGGGCATCCATAAGCGCCTGCAGCCTTTCCTGCTCCTCTTCGGCCTCCAGGATCTTTTCTTCTATCTGGTCATATTCGCGCTGATCAAGATAGGAGAGCTTACCGGTCTTCTTCTTTTTTCCGGGGCTGCCGGCAATTTCCGGTATGGCGATGGCTGGTTTTTCTTTCTCCTGTCCGCTCTCCTGCAGGGCGGCCAGCCACTGCTCATAATCGGCAAAATATTCCAAGCCGCCGCGGCCATCAAAACCAAGGACCCGGTCGCAGACGCGATCGAGAAGAAAACGATCATGGGTGACGAGCACCAGCGCCCCCGGGAACTCAAGGAGACTCTCTTCCAGCACGTCAAGAGAGGGGATATCCAAATCATTGGTGGGCTCGTCAAGAAGCAGGATATCGGCCGGCTGCCGCATCAACTCGGCAATCAAGATCCGGGCCTGCTCGCCACCGGAGAGCTGTCCCACCGGCGTTTCCAGTTGTTCGGGTTGAAAGAGAAAACGTTTGGCCCACGAAACCACGTGCATGGACTGCCCCTGGCAGACGATGGCATCACCATCAGGGGCGAGGGCCCGCCGCAAGGTCAGGGTCGGATTGATTCTTTCGCGCCGCTGATCAAAGCTGACAATCCGCACCCCATCCGCCACCACGATCTCGCCACAATCAGGAACAACCGCCCCGTCTCCACCCCCAGCTGCTGCCAGAAGCTGCATCAGAGTGGACTTGCCACAACCATTTCGCCCCAGAAGCCCAAGCCTTGAGCCGGGAGAAAGAACCATGTCCAGACCCGAGAACAACAGCCTGCCGTCATAGCTCTTACCAATCCCGTGGGCCTCAAGGAGCTTGCGGGTTTTTCTACCGGTCGCATCAAATCCAATCTGCACACTTGACGTTGCCCGATTGCGGGTCTTGACCTGCGCCAGTTCGTCCTGCAGCCGGTGCGCCTCATCAATACGGTAACGAGCCTTGGTGGCCCGGGCCTTGGGGCCGCGTCGCAGCCATTCGGTCTCCCGCCGAACCTTGTTCGACAACCGCTCTTCCTGCTGCTGCTGACCCAGGAAGAGTTCGCGCTCTTCCAGAAATTTGGCATAGTCCCCCTGCACCTGAAAAGAACCATCTGGATACAAAGCCGACAACTCCACCACCCGGCTGACCGTATTCTCGAGAAAACGACGGTCATGACTCACCAGCAGGACTGCGGACGGCCCATCGGAAGACGGACTGCACAGCATCTTCTCCAGCCAGAGGATCCCTTCGATATCCAGATGATTAGTGGGCTCATCCATCACCAGGATATCAGGCCGCACCACCAAGGCACGGCAGATGGAAAGACGCTTGCGCCAGCCGCCGGACAAGACACGAACCGGAACCGCGGGATCGGGAAATTCAGCCCGGCTCAAAAGGGCATGGACCCGATTATACTGCTCAGTTTCATCGAGATCGAGGCCGGCAAGGGGTTGCTGCAGATTTTCAGCGACACTCTTCTCCTCGTCAAAGACATCCGTTTGGGCCAGATAGGCCGTCCGCACATGCCGCTGCACCAGGACCTTGCCCTCATCAGCATCAATCTGATTGCAGATGATCTTGAGCAGAGTCGATTTACCGCTGCCATTGGGGCCAATCAAACCGATTCGGTCCCCATCGCTGATTGAAAGAAAAATATTTTTAAACAAAGTTTGAGCGCCGAAAGACTTGCTCAGGGACTGACAACTGAGAAGATGTGCCATAAAAAAAAGAGTGTTGGTTCGGGCTGGTAATCCCTGAATATTCTTTGATTAGAGAGATGGGAAAGCCATCAGCGAAGGAACAAGGTGGCTTTTTTATTGATTATTGCGCAAGCTGCGATTATAACATTCAGCTTACGTATTTAAATTGTAAGAAAAGAGAATCATTCTCGACATTTTCAATTTGCCGCCAACCTCTTTTATACAATCAATCCGGACAAACTGCAATGAGCGACCATATCCATATCATTATTACCGGGGCCAAAGAAAAGGCCCGAACCATCCTTCTTTCCCGAAAAAAACTCAAGCTGGGTATTGCGTTCAGCGTTGTCCTCCTCTGTGCTGCTGTTGTGGGCGCTATTGTTTCCACACGTATTCTGGTAGAAAACAGCAATCTGAACGCGCAAGTTGCCGCCATGAATCTCAAACTGATTGAGAGCACCCAAGAAAGTCGGAATTACGCTGACCGGGTCGATGACCTTCTTTCTATGAAGACATCGCAAACCGCAACATTTGAGGCGGAAAAAGAGGCCTTGGTCAATAAAACCCTCGCTGAATTTAATGAGCGGAATCAACTCATTGAAAACATCATCAAGAATCTGGGAATAAAAATAAAAAAACATACCCCCATAGCCAACAGCGGTGGTCCCTATATCGCTCCCTCTGAATCCCTGCAGGAAGACCTGCTTCTGCGGGCCGACAAAAATCTTGACATCCTGCGTCGTACCCCACTCGGACGTCCGCTTTCAGGCCAGATAAGCTCCCCCTTTGGCTACCGGGAAGATCCGATCAACGGGGAAAAAGGCTTTCATTCCGGGGTTGACATGCAAGGCAAGCGCGGAGAAAAAGTTATGGCCACAGCAGATGGCATAGTTATTCAAGCCAGTAACAATGGAGACTATGGTCGTTTTGTTGAGATCAGCCATGGTAACGGCTTTACCACCAGTTTCGCCCATCTTCAGGAATATAAAGTAAAAGAAGGTGACAAGGTCAAACGGGGTCAGGTTATAGGATTAGTGGGCAGCAGTGGCCGCTCGACTGGTGTACACCTGCACTATGAACTCTGTCAGAATGGAAACCCCATTAATCCTGTGACCTTTATGCAAACAGCTGATCTCTCCAAAAAAATCGCCATTGAAGAGATCAAGGCCGGGGCAAGCAAAAAAATGATAGCGGTTGCGTCTCTGGCAAAACAGGCTCAAGAACAGACGCTTATCAGGATTAGCCCCCTGGCTATCAAAATTAGAAAGAAAATTTAACCCGCGGCGGCCACCACACACGAACAAAAACGTTTTTTTCAAAAACGAAGTTTGGTCTATCTGCAAAGATTCTATTCTGTCCGCCACCCTTAACACACCATGTCGATTAAAGATCGTCCGCCAGTCAATCTAATCTCTTGTCCATCTTGCGGGAATAATGAAGATTTTATTGAAGTTGCCGAGAACGTCATTATTACAACTCATTATATCCAGAATCCTGATGGCAGTTTCACCCCTGAAGAAGATAGCTCCCAGATTCTGGGACCCGTCAGACTGATCTGCGGAGAATGTGACGAAGATCTCACCGCCTTCCATCAACGATTTACAGAAATGCTCTTTTAAAACATCCACTGTACTTTTTCACGCTCTCTCCTCTATTCTCCCCCCATCCCTCCTCGTTCACAATGAGGTGTAGCAACGCTGGGCGGCCCGTTGACCAGCATCTGGGCAATGGTCAATTTTATCCGGGGATAGAGGTGCCTCTTGCCTCCCATCAATTCATTTTCAACCATTGCCAGCTTGCGCAGCAAGGGTGTCCGGTCCACGCGCGGCACCTCTGATTCATGGGTAAATGTCTTCTTGACCAGCTCCTGACAACGAAAACAACCGGGAAAATCAAGCCGCTTCCCATCAGGCCGCTGCATGGTAGCCGGAACCCCGTGCGTCCGGCACACCATCAGACGATGGGTATAGAGAATACACCTGCCGTTTTCGTTCAAAGGACACATCACCTGCGGACGTTCATTGCGGGCCAGGACCTGTTCACAGGCGGTATTATACAAGTGGCTACGCTCAAGGATCTCTGCCTGCCGCGTCTCGGAAAGCTGACGAAATCCCAGCCAGAGATACCCCCATTCCACAAAGGTATGATGCTGGAAATAGGAGTCACAACAGTTATCAGGACAACCGTCACAACTGAACTGCAACTGTGACGCTACCTGATCATACCCCCTCTCCATCTCCTCATAGATCTGCCGTATCGATTCGACCTGATCAAGACTCAGTTGCACCTCTTTCATCTCATTGTCCTTCTTCAAAACATTGAACCTGATAGGTCTCCACCTCAGGATGAGAATCCTTCCAGGCCGTATCTGCCAGTCCCGCCTTCCGACAGAGATGCCCTAAAAATTCCTCGGCCCGCGGCAACTGCTCCCAGACCTGCGGTAAAAAAGTGGCGCCACAACGGCCCAATCTCAGGATCACCCCATCAATACCGGGCCGCAATCTGGCAATGAGATCCCCGCCATCACGATACGCCAGAGATTGCGGTTGGGTCAGGATGGAGATATCTATGTGCACCTGGGCAAGCTCCTCGGCGGTAAGTTCCGGGAATCGATAATCATGAAAGGCGGCATTCAGGGCATTACGCCGGATACCTTCAACGATTGAGCCCACAGGCTCCAGATTGCCGATGCACCCCCGCAACTGACCTCCGATCTTCAAGGTCACAAAGGTTCCGCACTCGGCCTGCAGAGCCGGATCAGCAATAACGCCTTTTTCTTCCAGCTTCTTGCCCAGCTTCGCGGCAATAGTCTCCCGGGCCAATCGTAACAACAGGCCCCCCTGCTCTTTCGTTATATGATCTTGCATCATCCTTTCCCCCAGTCAACACCAAGCATTAGACAATTTATACCGCTGCCAATTCCCAGGATAGCCCCCCTCTGACCCGGCCCAAAGACCTTCTGCTCGATAGCCATGGCCAGAGTAATGGGGGCCGAGACCGAACCCACATTACCCAAAATGGCCAGGGTCTCAAAATTCTTCCCCGGCTCCAGGCCAAGAGAATCAAAGAGCAGTCTGGCATGGGCCGAACCGACCTGATGACAGAAAAAGCGGTCAAGATCTGTCGCCTGCCAACCGGGTTCTGCAGAAAAGGCCTGCCAGGTCATCAGCGCCGTCTCCACCCCTCGCTGCAACAATTCTTCGGAAGCAGTATTCATCAGCGTTGTCGCACTCCCCTGTTGACTCCCCTGACAAAGATGGGAATGCGTCGTATTAGCCCGCCAGGCCCCGTGGATCAGACGGGGCTGGTGCATATCTTCTTCTGCCCGACACATGTACAGGGCCACAGAACCGGAACCAATAGTCAGGGATGCGAAGGCGGATTTAATCGACTTGCGGGTCAATGTTTTATCAGCCAAGAGGGCGGCAATGGTTGAATCAACCAACTCCTCCGCAGTTTCTCCAGCCACCAGCAAGCCGTTTTGCACCTGGCCGAGTTCAATCATGTTGGCCAGCATCACCATCCCATCGAGAAACCCGAGACAGGCATTGGACAGATCAAACAACAGACAATTTGCAGACAAGCCAAGACTGTTATGGACAAAAGAGGCCGTCGCCGGCTCCATCATATCTCTTGAGACTGAGGTGAAGATCAGGCACTCGATCTGATCAGGGGCAAGACCCGCCCGCTCCAGAACCTGAAGCCCGGCCATGGCCGCGCCTTCGCTCGGCCTGGTGCCAGGATCCCAGAAACGTCTTTCCCTGATCCCGCTCATCATTTCCAATCTGCCGAAAGGCAATTTAAGCCGCTCATACACCGCGGCCAGTCGCTGTTCTAACTCTTCTGAGCTGACCGTTCTCGGCGGGAGGACATAAGCAAAGGTGTGGAGACAAACGTGTGCATAGCGCATGACAAAATCCTATTGCCTGGTCTTGTTTCTGAAATCAACTCTCGCTGCCATCCTGCCAACCAGAACTGTGCCAAGTTTTCAACATAAACATTTTCTGAAAAGTTAATTGATTTGCCAAATGAGCCCCTCAGACAGTATAAAGAGGAGTCCTCATGCGAACAACCATTTTGTCCCTATCATTTCAGGAAATTTCAGAATAACGTAGAATGATTATAGATTTTCACACCCACGCCTTCCCGGATGCAGTGGCAGCCAAGGCCATTCCTGCCCTGACCAAAGAAGGCAATGTCAAGGCGCATACCCAAGGGACGGTCGAGTCACTGCTTGCCTCCATGGACCGGGCCGGAATCCATACCAGCGTTGTCTGTTCCATCGCCACCCGTCCGGCCCAATTTGAACCTATTCTTGCCTGGTCTAAAACCATTCAATCCCCGCGTCTTGTCGCTCTGCCATCCATCCATCCGGCCGATACGGATGTAGCCGCCAAGGTCTTCCAACTCAAGAGTGAAGGTTTTTCAGGCATCAAGATGCACCCCTATTATCAGGATTTTTTTCTCGATGAAGATCGGTTGAGCCCTCTCTATGCGGCATTGAGCGAGACAGGGATGTTTCTGGTCGTCCATTGTGGATACGATATTGCCTTTCCCCGAATACGACGATCTGATCCGACCCAGATTCTGACCGTCCAAAAACGCTTTCCGGACCTCAAGCTGATCACCACCCATTTTGGCGGCTGGGAGATCTGGGAGGAAGTGGAAGAAATGCTGATCGGCAAAGAGATCTTCATGGAAATTTCCTTTGCGCTTACCTATCTTTCCCCCGAACAGGCTGCAAGAATGCTCAATGCGCACCCAGCCGACTATCTCCTCTTTGGCAGTGACTCCCCTTGGGATAATCAATTAGAGGCCCTGCAACGACTCAAAAAACTGAATCTCAATCAAGAACGCTTAAACCGCATTCTTGGACAAAATGGCGAGAGGCTCCTCCGATGATCGATATACCCGATATCAGCACCCGTAAATGTGACTCCTGCGGCATAACCATTCAGGAGGGGGAACTCTTCTATCATTGCCGTACCGAAATTATTGCCGGCCATGACCAGACCCGGGCAGAACTCAAATATCCTGACCGGATCATAGCTCAGGCCCTGGCAGAACTTGAAAATAAAGAGGAGCAGGAACTCCTTGATGACATCTATCAGGAAATCATCCTCCAACTCTGCCCGGAATGTCGCACAACCTTGCTCCAACGAATCCACAGTATGATCAACAGTTGTCAAACCTGTGCCAAATGCCGACCGCAGCCGAAAAAAGAAAAGAAGGGGAAGCTGTTACAATTTGCCAGCAAGAAAGGGAGCGACACAAACTGAGTCGTTGTCAACACAACTCAATCTCTCCGAGTTGACCGCCTTTTTTTTTCATAAATTGAGTATCATGCGCAAAGGCCGCCAATGCTTCAGGGTAATCAACAAGATAATGCAGCCCGCGCGATTCTTTCCTGGTCAATGCCGACTGAATGATTAACAAAGAAACCAGGGCAATATTCCGCAATTCAATCATATTAGGGGTAACAAAATAATCCTTATAGTGTTGTTCTATCTCTTGAAAAATCCCCTCCATATGCCTTTTTGCCAGTTGCAGTCTCTTGACCGTTCGCACGATCCCCACATAATTCCACATAATACGCCTGATAAGATCCCAATTATGATGAATCAGAATCTCCTCATTCAATAGTTTGGCTTCGCCCGCCTTCCATGGCTCTATTGGCGGAAAGACCATTTGCGAGAGGGTTTCCCAGTTCTCAGCACAATAATGAGCCGCCCTTTCCGCAAAAACCACGGCCTCCAGCAATGAGTTGCTGGCAAGTCGATTTCCGCCATGTAATCCAGTACACGCCGTCTCCCCAAGGGCCAACAGGCCGTCAAGAGAGGTCCTCCCCCAGGTATCCGTCTGCACCCCGCCACACATATAATGAGCCGCCGGGACTACCGGAATACGTTCATTCGTAATATCAACACCATACTCCAGGCATCGTCCATAAATTGTCGGGAAACGCTTTTTTACAAACTCCTTGTCTTTGTGGGTAATATCAAGAAAAACACAATCAGCCCCACTCTCTTTCATCTCTTGATCGATCGCCCGGGCAACGGTATCCCTCGTCGCCAGCTCCTTGCGACTGTCATACTTTTCCATAAATGACCGGCCGTGCTGATCGACAAGGATGGCACCTTCGCCCCGCACCGCCTCGGAAATTAAAAAGTTCTTGGCCTTAGGATGATAAAGGCATGTAGGATGAAACTGGACAAACTCCATATTGGCCATCACCGCCCCGGCCCTGAATGCCATGGCCAGTCCATCTCCTGTGGCAATATCAGGATTGCTGGTGTACAGATAGACCTTTCCGGTTCCCCCGGTGCAGAGGGTGGTAACTTTGGCCTTATAGACCTCAACCGTCCTCTCGTCGCTAAGGACATAGGCACCAGCGCAACGAGTCGGATCTCCGTTCTCACTCTGCTCATCCGCCACCATGAGGAGATCGATCGCTCGGTGATTTTCCAGGATCTGAATCCTGGGGTTCTGCTTCACCTTCTCGAGCAGCGCTCGCTCGATCTCTTTGCCGGTAAAATCATGGGCATGCGCAACCCGTCGCCGGGAATGTCCACCTTCTTGACCTAAATTCAACCCCGATGAGTCCTGAGTATCTTTGACAAAATCAACTCCCAGGGCGATTAAATCCCGCACTCTTTCCGGCCCATTTTCTACAACCAAAGCGACAACATCCTCATTGCACAACCCTGCCCCACTGGCAAGCGTATCCTGAATATGGTTTATCGTCGCGTCATTCCCCGATAAAACAGCCGCAATCCCGCCTTGCGCCAGGTTTGTCGCCGTATCAACCTCATTTTTTTTGGTTATGATAACAACTGAACCCAACCTGGCCACACGGATGGCAAAAGAGAGGCCAGCTATGCCGCTGCCAATAATCAAAAAATCGCATTCCATAACCACACCGTGTCCCCTCTTGTTTCTTGCCAGCAATACGTTACAGGATCTTGCAACTTATCCCTGGAAACCGTGCCCCAAAGACATGAATCAGAAAATAAAAAATCCGGCCATGAAACAACACTTCATGGCCGGATGATGGGTCGGAAAATCTTTAATGACCAGCTGTGGCCATGGCCTCCATAGCCCTGGCCGGATTCTGCTCAACCTTCTGCAAGATTTCACTCACCCTGGCCTCCGGCAGCCACTCGACCTTACCGGTGGCAACATCATACATCGCTCCAACCACCTTAACCTTGCCGCTTTTCACCACTTCGCGGACAGCAGGACTCCTCATGAAAAGATCATCAATTCCCTGCCAGACATTTTCTTCAATAGCATACGGAATAACATCCTTGCCATGCTTGTCCGGATGAGCAGCCATGGCCTTCTTGACCGCCGGCTCAATATTATCAACCAGAGGCGGAATATTGCGCTCTAGGGCATGACCATGACCTTCAACCGCGCCGGTCACCGCCGTTACTGCCCCGCACTGGGTATGTCCCAGTACCACCAGAACCGGGGTATTGACATGAAGCAGCCCGTACTCAATGGAACCGGCCTCATCCACATCGACCACATTGCCGGCCACCCTGACCACGAAGATATCCATGACCCCGGCATCAAAGATCCGTTCCACCGGGACCCGGGAATCGGAGCAGGAAATTACAGTGGCATAAGCGTAATTGCCCTGATCTTCCTTGCCCGCCTGGATCAGACGCTGGGTGTCACTATGTGGATTAATGGCTTTATTGGCCACAAAACGGGTATTTCCGTCCTGCAACATCTTCACGATCTCTGCCGGAGCAGGCTTCTGCGCGCTACTGCTGTTGGCATGGGTTGAAACCGCCGTGGCTGCCAGAAGACAACACGCACAGGCAAACGTTCTCATCACTTTCTTCATTGAATACTCCCCCTTTGTAAATGTGAATAAAAAAATCCCTTAACCAAAATATCTAAAATTCTTTTTCTTCTTTTCCTGAGAGCTTGTCAAGTCTCAAAATCATGGCCCGAACCGTTCGCCGATCTCTGTGGCCAGCACATGAGACTCTCCGGGCTGCAGGATAATGGGCAACTGAGGAGCAATGGCTGTCTCCACACAGACCATTTCCCGATACTCTTCGCCGCTCATATCGGCCATGGCGGACGCCTTACGCGGGCCTGGGTTCCAAATCACGGTAGCGGAACTGCCCTGCTGGCGGATCAAGATATCCCGGCTGGTTTCAAGGGATTCAATCCGGCATGTGGCGTCAGGGGACAGATAGATGCGATCGGTTTCCTGTTCAAGAACCAGAATTCCCGATTGCATTTTGCGGGTATTACCTTCCACTTTATCCAGATAATCGCCGCCATCCAGGCCATGAATCCGACAAGTTTGCCAATCAGTAACCCGGAGATAGCTGTGCAGGGCGCAGCTTATGCTCAGAGGTGATGTGTCACGGTTTTCCATGGTCAGGGACAGGCGCAGGCTGCTGCCAAAGGTGGCGGTCAGACGCAGGGCAAAGGAAAAGGGCCAGAGGGCGCGGGTCTGTGGGTTGTCATCCAGCCACAGGGTCAGGGTGATTTCACCGTTGGCATGATGATCGACAGCAACCAGCTGCCACAAGGCTGTCCGGGCAAAGCCGTGGGCCGGTTTTTCCGGATCAGTTGGGTGATTACCGAACCAGGGCCAGCACACCGGAATCCCGCCGCGGATGGCCCGTCCAGGCTGATACAGACTGGCGCTGCTGGTCCACAGGAGTGGGGGCTGGCCTGCCGGCTGATAGTCGGTGACATGGCCACCCTGGAGATAGACTTGGCCTCGACAGAGCGCGGTGGTGATCTCGGCAGCAATCAGACCGGAAGGGTCGGCGCTAAAGGTCAGCCCTTCCGCACGGCCAAACTGCGCGGTCAGGGAATCAAGGGTCTGCGGGCTCACTGTGTCCATGAGCAGGGCGGCTATTCGTTACGCCCGGCAGCGGCAACGGTGGCCGCTGCCAGCTCGGTGATTGCACCCCAGCTTTGCGAGGCAATCAGGTTTTCCGGGACGATCCAGGAGCCACCGACGCAGGCCACGTTTTTCAGGGCCAGATAGTCGCGGTAATTGGCGGCGGAGATGCCGCCGGTGGAGCAAAAAGTCACCTGGGGAAAGGGCCCGGCAATGGCCTTGAGCATGGCGATGCCGCCTACCGCCTCTGCCGGGAAGAACTTGAACTCATGATAACCCTTGTCAAGCCCAAGCATCAGTTCGGAGATGGTGGCAATCCCCGGAATCAAGGCGATTGGCCCCAGCAGGGCACCATCGAGCAGCGCCGGGGTCAGGCCGGGACTGATGGCAAAAACCGCCCCGGCCGCAGTCACCGCCGCCAGATCCTGACCATTGACCACGGTTCCCGCCCCGGTGATCGCCTCCGGCACCTCACCGGCAATGGCCCGGATGGCCTCCATGGCTACCGGCGTGCGCAGGACGATTTCCAGCACCCTGACCCCGCCCGCCACCAGCGCCCGCGCCAGAGGCACGGCATGGGCCAGTTCATGAATCACCATCACCGGCACCACCGGCCCAGCCTGCAAAATCTCCAACGCCGGGATCTTCCACTGTGTCTGGGTCATATCATCCTCATATCAAAAAATAAACGGCAAACTCATCGAGTCGTTGATGGGCGCGGCCTGTAGGCCTTTGCCCATCCTTGATTTACTGCCTTATCTTGTTTTTGATCCTGTCTCCGACTTGCCTCGGAAAGACAGAATAGATAGCTTCTGGATTCTGTTCAATTTCTTTTCTTCCGAGGAGATTGGTTACATCAAAACCCTTTTTTTCTATTGCTGCGACTCTAACAGCACCTTCATTTATTAGGGCATCCTTTTCGAACAGCTTTACCCAAAGATAGAATTTAGGATAAGCAATTCCTGTTTGTGTCGGACCCTCTCGAAGTAACTCGAACTTAATCTCCACTGCCTTCCCTGTAACACTCTGAAAGTAAGCATCAAGATCTCGTTTCATATAAGAGTCAAAATCTTCGCTATTTGGCACGTTTCCTTCAATATGAGATTCTGCAATTTGGGCGATAAGCGGCTGTGTTTGGGCCAGCGCAGGAACTCCACTGAGCATCAATAATAGAATAAACAGCAGGCTTTTTTTCATGTAATGAATCTCCGGGATATATTTGATGCAAACTGGCTCATCCGAGCCCTGTTGTATGTTTTCAATCTACCTTGGTACCGTGCTAGATACTCTGTTCAAGATCAGGCGTTTGGTTGGGCATTTAATCGCACTGATCAAGATTAGTTGCCCAAGCATTTGTTTCCTTTTTTATTATTTTCACGAATGAAACAAACCATAATATAAATGCTATAAAGTTAACCGGTGTTGGATAATCCCAGACAAATGCACTGAAGTACAAACAAATAAACCAATATTGATAATCCTTAAGCCTTATTTTGTCCCTCATACTCTTCAGAAAATATCTTACTATGACATAAAATCCTGCCCAATAAGCAAATGGTATATAGCTGCTTATTGGTAACGTTATCCCTCCGAACAGTGGGGCAGAAACAATTATGAAAAAATATATGACCAAGAATCCAAATAGATAATTGGAACAGACCAATATTAAATCTGCGATGCCACCTATCCCGCCATGTGATGCCTTAAATTTCACTTTTAGCGCCTCCCAACAATGTGGTAAACAAATACAGATCTTTTTATTACCAATGCCGACACTATCTCCAAAACACCTCTCACTCTTCCTCACCATAAGTAAAAATCGAACTTGCCCCTTCCTCCGCCCCAGCCAAATTTTTCCGCAAGGGGGCGAAGATCTGCCGTCCCAGCCCTGAGCGCGCCACCTTGAGATTGGGGCGGGTCAGGGGGCGGGCGGCCAGTTCTTCGTCGCTGACGTGGAGGCGCAGGGTGCCGCTGCCGCTCAGCGTTACGAGATCGCCGTTCTGCACCTTGGCGAGCATGCCGCCGGCCAGGGCCTCGGGGGTGAGGTGGATGGCGAAGGGCACCTTGCCGGAGGCCCCGGACAGCCTGCCATCGGTCACCAGCCCTACCTTGAAGCCCCGGTCCATGAGGATGGAGAGGTAGGCGATCAGTTTATGCAGCTCGGGCATACCGTTGGCCCGCGGCCCCTGAAAGCGCACCACCGCGATCAGATCCCGGTCCATCTCGCCGGCCTTGAATGCCTCTTCCAATTCCTGCTGGGAATGAAAGACCATGGCCCTGGCCGTCACTTCGGTATTGACCCCTTCAGTCAGGGCCGAGATCTTGATAATGGCCCGGCCGAGATTGCCGGTGAGCAGTCTGATCCCGCCGGTGGCGGCAAAAGGCTGGCCGGTGGGAGAAATTGTCTCGGGGTCGGAAGAATTCCCGCCCTCTCGTTCCCAGATAAGCACCCCGTCTTTTTCTTCCGGGATACGGGTATAGCGTGCAAGGCCCGGCCCGGCCACGGTCTGGACATCTTCGTGCAGATAGCCGCCGGTCAACAGTTCCCGGATAAAGACCGCCATACCGCCGGCCTGCTGAAAGGAGTTGATATCGCCTGCACCATTGGGATAGATGCGGACGATGAGCGGCACCACATCGGAGAGCTCGGAGAAATCATCCCAGGTGATGCGGATACCGGCGGCGCGGGCAATGGCCACCATGTGCATGGTCTCGTTGGTGGAACCGCCGGAAGCGAGCAGGCCGACCATGGCGTTGACCACCGACTTTTCACTGATCACCTGGCCGATGGGGGTGTACGCCTTCTCCTGCCGGGCAAGCGCGGTGACCCGCCGGGCTGCGGCCATGGTCAGCAGGTCGCGCATGGGGGTCATGGCATTGACAAAGGTCGCGCCGGGCAGATGCAGGCCCAGCATCTCGGCCATCAACTGATTGGAGTTGGCGGTTCCGTAAAAGGTGCAGGTGCCGGGGCTGTGGTAGGCGTGGCACTCATACTCCAGCATCTGCTCGCGACTGATTTCACCCTGGATAAAGCGCTCCCGCGCCCTGGCCTTGTCGCGGTTGGCAAGACCTGACACCATTGGCCCGGCGGGCACCAGGAGCATAGGCAGATGACCGTACTGCAGGGCGCCCATGAGCAGGCCGGGCAGGATTTTGTCACAGACCCCGAGCAGCAGGGCCCCATCAAAGACATTGTGCGACAGGGCGATGACCGTGGCCATGGCAATGACATCGCGGCTGATCAGGCTCAGATCCATGCCCGGCTCGCCCTGGGTCACGCCGTCACACATGGCCGGAACCCCGCCCGCCACCTGACAGATTCCGCCAGCCGCCACCACCTCCCTTTTGATCAGGTCAGGATAGTCGCCATAGGGGTTGTGGGCGGAAACCAGATCGTTGTAGGCGGTGATGATGCCGATATTGGGCATCCGGTCATCGCGGATGATCATGCAGGCGCCGCCCGAGCAGCTGGCCACATGGGCCAGATTGCTGCACGGCAGATGGTGACGGAAGGGGATGTCGCTGCGAGCCTCCACCAGCCGCTCCAGATAGCTGTCCCGATGGCCCTTGCTGCGCTCGATGACACGCGCAGTTACTTTCTGCACCACACTGTTCATGTGTTGTCTCCTTTGGAGTCTTTATGGCGACCAATAAACAGCAAGAGGCGTTGTCTCCTGGCGCAGGATGAAACGAATGGGCATCACGCCAGCATCGCCTGGCTCCTGCGCCATGGCAAGGGTCTTTTTCTTTTCCTCCCCTTGCAGATGAAGAATCAACTGACGGCTGTTCAGAATGGCAGGCAAGGTCAGGGTTATCCGCTCATGCGGAGCGGCAGGAGGCCGGATGGCCATGCAGATCCTGCCGGAATGCAGGTCAACCGCCGCATCCAGATTGGCCGCACCGGGAAACAGGGAGGCGGTATGGCCGTCATTGCCCATCCCCAGGATCAGGCAGTCGTAGGGATGAGGCACAGCCTGCAACCGTGCTTCACAGGCCGCTTCACCGCCGCCGGCCGTGACCATTTCATTTTTCATACCAATAAAAGAGGCGGCCGCCGCCTTATCCCGCAGCAGATGGCAGCGTACCAGATTCTCATTAGAATCCCGGCTAACCGTATCCACCCAGCGCTCATCCACCAGGGAGATCGTGACCTTGTCCCATTCCAGATCCATTTCCGCCAGCCGGGCAAAGAGCGGAACAGGGGTGCTACCGCCGGACACCGCCAGACTGGCCTGATAACGCTCACGAATCCCCTCACCCAGCAACCCGGCAACCCGCTCTGCCAACACCGCCACCAACTGTTCGGTAGAGGGAAATTCCAGGAACTCATGCACGGCCACTTACTCCTCCCACTCCCGGCTATCCCTTGCCAGCAGGGCCACCGAGGCCACCGGGCCCCAGGAGCCGGCAGGATAACTGCGCGGCGGCTCACTGGCACTATCCCAGGCCTCGTGAATGGAGTCAATCCAGGCCCAGGAGCTCTCAACCTCGTCGCGCCGGATAAAAAGCGACTGGTTGCCGATCATCACCTCAAGAATCAGGCGCTCATAGGCATCGGCAATATGTTCGGTAGAAAAAGTATCGGAAAAACTCAAGTTGAGCAGGGTCTTCTGCAGCTTGATCCCCTTGCCGATACCCGGCACCTTGTTGAGCATCTCGATCTCCACCCCCTCATCGGGCTGAAGCCGGATCACCAGCTTGTTGGGCGGCAGCTCCTTGTAACTGTCCTTGAAAATGTTATGGGGCAGCTGCTTGAAGAAGATCACGACCTCGGACCGCTTGGTGGTCATCCGTTTGCCGGTACGCAGATAAAAGGGCACCCCCGCCCAGCGCCAGTTGTCGATATCCACCTTGATGGCGACAAAGGTCTCGGTGGCAGATTTGGGATTACCGCCCTCCTCCGCAAGATAGCCGGGCACCGGTTTGCCTTGGATAAACCCGGCACCATACTGGCCGCGCACGGTCTTCTCATCCACATTATCGGCAGTAATCGGCCGCAGGGCCTTGAGCACCTTGAGCTTCTCGTTGCGGATGGAATCGCCGTCCATATTGGCCGGCGGCTCCATGGCCACCAGGGTGAGGATCTGCATCAGGTGATTCTGCACCATGTCCCGCAACTGCCCGGATTGGTCAAAATAGCCCCAGCGGCCCTCGATGCCCACCTCTTCGGCCACCGTGATCTGGACATGATCAATGGTATCATGGTCCCAGTTGGTGGTGAAGATGGAATTGGCAAAGCGCAGGGCCAGCAGGTTCATGACCGTTTCCTTGCCCAGATAATGATCAATCCGGTAAACCTGATTCTCGGCAAAGACCCTGGCCACCACATCGTTGATCTCCCTGGATGAAGCCAGATCCCGGCCAATGGGCTTTTCGAGCACCACCCTGGTCTCCGGGGTGATCATCCCGGCATGGTCCAGCCCCCGGCAGATATCTTCAAAGAGATTGGGGGCCACGGAGAAATAATTGACCAGCACCCGCTGACTCTGATCGGTCACCGCCAGTAGTTTTTTATAATCCTCGGGACGATCAATATGGATCAGGACATAGTGCAGGCGGGCCAGCAGGCGCGCGGCCACCTCTTCATCAAGGTCGCCTTTGACAAAGGTTGCGAGCGCCTCCCGCATCTTGACGGCAAACTCCTCCTGACTGAGCTCATGGCGGGCAATGCCCAGGATCCGGGTCTCGGGATGGAGCAACCCCTCCTTGTCCAACTGGTAGAGAGAGGGGAGAAGCTTGCGGCGGGACAGATCGCCAAGCACCCCGAATATGGCAAAATCACAGGCCTTGTTCTTCTCATCCAGCATACCATCTCCCTCCTGTTAACCAATTGATTCACGGTGTACCAAGACAATTCAGGAACCGTCACCCTATTCCACCATATTGCAACCATTGTTAAACGATGATTCATCCTATCAGCGCCACCCTCTGAATGCAAATTTTTACCCCAGGTGCTTTTGACTTCCCCCTCCTAACCCGATAAAGCCCCCGATTCCTCTTGCGGCTCAAGTTTGTACCCCACCCCATACACCGAATGGATGAACTCCACCTGTGCTCCGGCCAGGGCGATCTTTCTCCGCAGTTTCTTAATATGACTATCAATGGTTCGATCAGCCACAACCCGCTCGTCGAGATAGATGCTGTCCATCAACTGCTGGCGTGTACAAACCTGCCCCCTCTTTGAGGAAAGGAATTGCAGCAATTTGAATTCGACAGCGGTGAGTCCAAGATCTTGACCATTGAGAGTGGCCTGATAACGGGCTTGATCCAGTATCAAGCCAACTACCTGCGAGGAAGAGTCCCCCTCCGTTCGTCTGAGCACCGCCCTGACCCTGGCCACCACCTCGCGGGGACTGAACGGTTTGCAGATATAGTCATCTGCCCCCAACTCCAGCCCCTGAAGTCGGTCAATCTCCTCAATTCTGGCGGTGATCATGATGATCGGTACGGACGAACAGATGCGGATATCCCGACAGATCTCCAGCCCATCACGACCGGGCAGCATCAGGTCCAGCAGGATCAGGGCGGGGGCGTGTTCCCGGACCCAGGGTGCCACCGCCGTCCCATCGGCAATCCAAAAGGTCTTGAATCCCGCCTGTCGCAGATAGTCACGCAACAACTCGGCCAGCTTCGGTTCGTCATCCACGATCAGAATCATCTGCATGATTAGTGCTCCGTCAGCGGCAGCTCGACCTGAATCCACAGGCCGCCCAGAGGGGATGACTGAGCCGAGATCTTCCCCTGGTGGGCCTCGACGATATTACGGCAGATGGCCAGACCGAGTCCGGCGCCACCGGAGGCACGATTACGGGAAGACTCAACCCGAAAGAGGCGCTCAAACAAACGTTCCCTGTCTGCTTCACCAACGCCGGGGGCAGAGTCCTGGAAATCGATAATCACGGTTCGCGCCTGGCAGCTCATGCTGATGTGGAGATCTCCCCCACCATTGGTGTACTTGAGGGAGTTATCAAACAGATTGGCGAAAAGCTGGTGCAGACGTTCGCTATCCCCGGAGATTGCAACCGTGTTCTCTGGAGGAAGAACGGTGGTGCGCTTAATTCCCTTGCCGGAGAATTTCGCCTCATGGCTGGCAACAGTCTGCCTGAGCAGTCCGCTGATATCGACCCTTTTCTTCCGGTAGGTAAGGGCCCCCAGATCGGACATGGCGAGCTGATACAAATCGTCCACCAGGCGGATGAGGCGGAGCACCTCGCCGTGCAGTGAGCGAAGCGAGTCAGCATCCGGCTGACGGACGCCGTCCTGGAGCGCCTCGATCTCGCCTCGTAGGATCGCCACCGGCGTGCGCAGCTCATGGGAAATATCCGCCATCCATTGTCGGCGAGCCTGTTCGTTCTTTTCCAAGGTCATGGCCAGCGTATTGAAGTTGGCGGCCAACTGTCCCAGCTCATCGGTGGAGACCACCTCCACTCTAGTAGAAAACCTCCCTTCAGCCAGCCAACGTGTCGCCTCTGCCAGGCTGTGCAACGGACGGACCAGCCGTTTGGATAGAATCAACGACAGGCCGGTGGCAAGCAGGAGGACAACCCCCGCAACCATGGCAAACGCCAAAGACTGTTCCTTGAGGAAACGCTCCTGATGGGGCTCGGACAGCTCCTTGCGGGGCAACAGTCCCAGATAGCCGACAATCTTTCCCTGATGGAGCATCGGTGTTGCCCCACTCCCCGCAGGAACTTCCACCTGACTAATCAACACCTTTCGCTCCGCATCAAGGAGAAAAAGACGCTGGTCAAAGTGGCGGGCCAGATGAAGGGGGAGCGGCCGGGGAACTGAGCCATCACCCATTCCTGAGTCCGGTGGAGGGCCAGATGGAAGTCCAGGCTGGAATTCGGAGGGGGGATGCGGCCCACCTCCCGGCATCGAGGCCATGAGCAACCGATGCCACTGACCCTGGTCGCGCAGTACGAATCCCCAGCCGGATTCAGAGCGATATCCTTCCTCCAGCAAGCCGGCCAGCCGGGAAACCCCTGTCTTTTCCATGGTGTCGAGGTAGCGCAGAAATCCCTGCCTCATACTCCACTGCATGATGAGAACCATACTGATCACCGCCATACCTGCCGCCAGGATGATCGCTAAAAAGAGTCTGTAAGTAATACTGATCTTCATTTTTTTTCCTTCATCAGTGGTTGTCAAAAAATAACTGTAACATGAGGATACCATAGGCCGTCCTTCATCCGTACCCTGCAAGATTACAATCCCTCACTATTGGGGTCCAGTTTTCTCTTTAGCACAACCAGAACCGTTCGCGCAGGGTATTTGGTCCGTGCAAGCTCATTTCCTTATTCTTTCCACATTGTTTTGCTGACCTTCGGCCGATATGACTATCAAGATGCAGCATCAGGATGCATCATCAATCTTTCACACAGGAGGACAGATTATGGTAAGGAGTATCGGCAGTTCCGGCAATTATGGCATGCAGGCCATGCAACAACATTTGTTCAAGAGAGTAGATTCAGATAGCAGCGGCGGGATCTCCCAGGCCGAGTTGAAGACGCTGGCGACGGACATAAACAACAAGACCGGAAAAACCCTCAAGGTGGATGACACATCCTTCACCAGCTACGACTCCGATGGAAGCGGGACGTTGAGCTCGGAAGAATTAATGAACGCCATGGAGAGCAACGGCTTCGGCCCTCCCGCAGACATGGCTGGCACGGGAAAGACGGGATCACCACCCTCAAAAGACCAGGCAGCAGTGACCTATGCCGCCAATTCCAGCGGGGACTCCCTTTCCTCCCTGATTGCTGATCTGCAAAAGTTGATGGAGCGGTTGCAGGCCGATAATCAAAGTACATCCACGGACACGGCATCGATCAGCAACAACAAGAACCGTCCCGAGCCGCAGGATTTTTTCAAGAAGGTAGATGCAGATAACAGCGGTACCATTTCCAAGGGTGAGCTGGCAACGATGGCCGAGAAGCTGCAGAAGATGACCGGCCAATCCATTACCGTTAACACGGATACCTTTGCCACGGCCGATAGCAACGGCGACGGCTCACTCAACAGTAACGAGCTGAAGTCTTTTATGGACAAGAGCGGTTTTGCCCCACCCCCTCCACCGGAAGGCATGGACCTGACAATGTCCAGTGATACCTCAAAGGCCAAATCTCCGAACACCAAGGGATCAAATCAGGAGCAGATCGATCTGCTGAAAATCATGCTGGAGAAATTAACACAATTCAGCAAGACAGAATCAACGCCCTCTGCGTCCCTGCTAAATGTCGCCGCTTAAACGATTCACATGGCACCCGGCTGTCCGCAGGTTGAAGACAGCCGGGTGCCCCTGAATGCAAATCCTGACGCCATTTTTACGTCTGGACGTCTTTACTCCCGGCAGACAATTCAGTATAGTGTTTCTCAGCAAGCCAGGAGGGCATATCTTCATGAAAGTACTGAAACACCTTTTTGACAACAACAAGAGCTGGGCCGCCACCATCAAAGAGGACGACCCAGAGTTCTTTACCAAACTTTCCAACCAGCAGCGGCCGGAATACCTGTGGATTGGCTGTGCCGACAGTCGGGTGCCGGCCAACGAGATCGTCAACATGCTGCCGGGCGAGATCTTTGTGCACCGTAATATCGCCAATGTGGTAGTGCATACCGACCTCAACTGCCTGTCGGTAATCCAGTACGCCGTGGACGTACTCAAGGTTCGGCACATCATCGTCTGCGGCCACTATGATTGCGGCGGCATCAACGCCGCCATGGAGAACTGCGAGCACGGCCTCATCGACAACTGGCTCCGCCATATTAAGGATGTGTACCGCTTTCACAAGAAACAGATTGAGGCCCTTGATAACGACAATGACAAACTCGATCTGCTGTGCGAGCTCAACGTCATTGAACAGGTGGCCAATGTCTGCCATACCACCATTGTCCAGAACGCCTGGGCCTCAGGCCAGGAACTGTCCGTCCATGGCTGGATCTACCGGGTCAGCGACGGCATCCTCAAGGATCTCAATGTCTGCACCACCGGCATCCATGAAATTCCCGAGATTCAGCGGATTGTCTGATTCGCGCATCATCACGGGATGCTGGATGATTTCTTCCAGGGCAACGACCTGATAACTGTCCTTTAACACGGCAAACAGGCGATCAAGTTCCTGTTGCCAGTAGCCAGAGAGCCCCTGCTGCTGGGGGGGGAGGTCATGGAGCATGATGATATCCCCTGGCCGCAGCCGCTGGAGGATCTTTCCGGCCAGATTACGGATATTGCGGTTTCCACCATCCATAGCCCGGCAACTGTAGTTGACGGCCAGGAGATTTTCCCTGGCCAGCACCCGTTGCAGCCGGGGGTTGGTGATCCCTGCCGGAGGCCGGAAAACAAGAGGCGTCACCCCCAGTTTTTTCAGGATTTCCTGAGTGGCATAAACATCTTCCTGCAAGGTTTTGGATGTGCGCAGCATGAGCAAGGGATCATGCCGCAGAGAATGATTGCCGATGGTATGGCCCTGAGCCAGGATCGCCGCAATCAGATCCGGATATTTCACGGCCAGCTTCCCCACCACGAAGAAGGTAGCCGACAGGTTATGGCGGGCAAGAAGATCAAGCAGGATAGGGGTGGACAAGGGCGATGGGCCGTCATCAAAGGTCAGAGCGACCTGATTACCTGCAGGACTGCCCCGGCTGATCACCGGCAGAAAGAATCCATAACCCGAAAAAAAAGGTGCAATAAGACAGGACAGAAGGAAAAATAACAACGGGAAAAGCGCCAGGTGCGGGCTAAGCAAGGATAACAGCAGGGCAAGCAACAGGGCAATAATACCGATTATTTCGGCTGGGGACAGCTTACAGGAGCGGCGCACAGGTTGCCTCTTTTTTTGCCAGACCAACAACCCACGCCAGTTCCGGATTGGCGGTAACCTCATTAACGATCATGGCAAAACCGGCCTCTGTCAGCAGAGCGGCCATTTCTCCAGGGGACCGGTACCAGGCCTCATTGCCCGCCACCCGTATGCGGGCCTTTTCCAACCGCCAAGACCACGACGGTCTGCCGGACAAACGGACCGTGCATCTGGCCACCAGCAGTCCGCCAGGGGCAAGCATCTGAAAACTCTTCCTGAAGACAGACGCCGCGATCTCGTCATCCACATAATGCAGCATGTCCAGCAACAAAACCACATCGGCCGAATCATCCGGCAAATCCGGCATGTCTGGCGCCCAGCCCTGAATAACCGTTCCCCGCGCGCCCAGGGCAAGGCTGGCGATCCGCACCCTTTCCGGATCAGGATCGATAGCGGCAATCCGGCTATCCTTGAAGGTCTCCAGACACCAGCAGGCAGGAATGCCATAACCGCAGCCAATATCGACAATGGTCACGATCTCCTGTCTGGCGGCCAGCATCCGCGGCAGGTCATCAAACAGGGGGTCAAGGCGCAGCTTGAACCGGGCGAACATCCGGGGATAGGCCTCAACCGTCCGGAAACGGCTGCGGATTCGGGGGATAAGGCCTGTAATCACCCTGCCGTCTTTCCCGGAAAAATAGCGATCCAGCAACGGGGGCAGCAACAGGAAGGTCCCGAGCAGGGAATACCCGATGCCGAGCAGGGAGACAATACCGATACTTTGCAACAGGCTGTGTTCAGCAAAACAGAGGACACCGAAGGCGATCAAGGTGGAAGTGGCGGAGAGAAAGACACTGCTGCGCATCTGGGCGTACGAGGGGTGGGAGATATCCCGGTAGCGCTGATGGGCCCGCACACAGAAGATAGCATAGTCAATGCCCATGCCGAGGATGGAGATGGATAAGAGCATAAGAGCGGGGATATCCAGAGAACGCCCGAGGAGTTTCATGGTTCCCAAGGTACAGATGTAGGCAAAAACGGACGGCAGCAGGGTCAGAAGCGTTAGCGGCAGGTTCAAATTGACAAAAAAGAGGAGTGCGGCCACACTAACGGCAATGGTCGCCAGCATGGAGGTAAAGGTGGAAAACAGGAGGTTGGCCAGTCGCTCGCCAAAGAAAGCAGAATCAAAGATCTTACTGTCACCACCATAACGGGCAAGAAAAGCGGCACCATCATAGTTTTTACCCGGCGTAACGGTGATGAACTGGATCAGGCCGGTCTCACGCGTATTCCTGGAGATCCCCAGCAACTCGTAGAACTCCGTGGGAATCTCCAGGGATTGGGCCGCAAATCCGGGCTCAAACAACGCGAAAAAAGGGGCAAAGGCATCAGAAGTAAAACCAAGCTCGGTACCCGTACCGCCCAGCGCCTTTTTCACCTGTTCCACCCTGCTCCTGTCCCAGAAGGCATGCCAGGCGGCTACATTCTCGGCCCCCCGTTCCTGGCCCGGAAAGATCATCGACGGGACAAAGGCCGCGGCCAGGATATCTTTCCGCTCATCCTCTTCTATCCGGGCCAGGGAGAGATCATTGCGCCGCTGGATGGCGGCAATGGTCTCATCTCTGTTCATCACAAAAATCCGATCGCCGATCTTCCCCCAGACCTTGGTGAACACGGCATCAGCCGTCTTGGTGGCCTGACTGACCGTGTTCATGCTGTCTAAACCGACATGAAATTGCGGTTTGGCAAAAAAGATCAGGACGCAGACCAGCAAAGCCGCAGCAATGGCGCCTGGCT
Organism: uncultured Desulfobulbaceae bacterium; assembly: GCA_903891045.1. GTDB lineage: Bacteria > Desulfobacterota > Desulfobulbia > Desulfobulbales > Desulfocapsaceae > UBA2270. The sequence continues at coordinate 23,528 of CAITDH010000044.1, forward strand.
TGCCGGTATTATAGAGGATATTCACAAAATTCTGCAGGGGCAAATTGCGGACTTTGCCGGCAGGCATATTCGGAAAGATTTTTGGAAAAACAGTATTAACAAAGAGAAAGGAAAAAAGGACGCCCAGGGCAGAAAATAAACCAAGTTCGGTAAAGACCGGAAACCCGCTGAACCGGAGGACCAGAAAGGCGGCAACGGTCGTCGCCACGGCCATGATCCCGACAGCCCTCACTTCATGCGCGGCCTCTTTGCCCCTGGTTGCATGGGGCCGGTCAAGAAAAAGGAGATAGGCGATACCGTAATCCACGGTGATGGAGATAAGGGCCCCGCCAAACCCGAGCACCATGATCGAGATGGAGGAGTGAAACAGGGAATAGACAAGAAGGGCCGCCGCCGTGCCGGCAAAAGATGGAACCAGCGACATAAGGCCGATCAGGGGCCGGGAAAAGGACAAAAACAGCAACAAGGCGATGCCCGCCGTTGACAGAGTAAGCGCAAACTGCACATCATGGCGGATCATGCTTTCATTATCAAGGGCTGCCCGATAAGCCCCCACTGGGGTCAGGGTTGCCTGCACCCCCTTGGCTTCATAGTGTTTGGCAATTTCTTGCGCTGTTTGCCCGAAGAAATCGGATAGGGAGCGGGCAGAAGCGGTATTGCTTCCTGCCGCCATCGGCCTGCCCGTGACCAGAAGATGACGGCCATCCCCGGAGAGCAGATGTCCTTTATAAAATCCAGCATTCATGGAGGGGGCGAGCAGGGCCATTTTCACCAGGATCAGGTCCTTCAGCCCCAAGGGATCCACGCCGATAAACTCGGCCTGACCAACTCCCTCCAGACTGCCCAGATCCTCATGGAGCTTGTGTATCCGTTCCTTAATCCGCCCGGTATCAAGAAGGGGGGCAATCTTCTGGAGATCTTCACTGGAAAAGAGAAGAGGCAGGTTCCGGGCCACATGCAAGGCCAGGCGTGGAATCAGCTCGCCGATGGCATTGGTGCCGACCTGGGCAAAAAGTCCGCTCTCCTTCATCTTCTGTTCAAGAAAGACGCCGCATTCCACCAGGGTATCCTGATCATCGCCATTGATCGTGATGTCCACCGCGACCTGATCGTGAATGGGGTGATGGTTGAAAATTTCCAGGGCATCGGCAATGACCCGTTCGCTGGCCGGCAATGAACGGGCCATATCCGTGTCAATAACAAGACGCATCTTGCCGACAACTGCGCAGCCGACGATCAGGAGGGAGACGAAGAAGAGGAGACGATAATTGATCATTTTTTACCACAACGTATAGACTAAAGTGCCAAGTACACAAAAGACCGCCAGATGCACGGCAAGGACAAGCGGTTTATGATTCTGATATATCTCGTTCATCTTCTGGATAAACGGGAGTCCTCCAAACAACCGGCGTATTCTGTCAATGGCCACGGTTTGGTTGTCACTTTCGGAAAGTCCCTGAAAGGCATACATGGGATAGATGGCGAAACAATCACCATTATTCCGCCGGAGCAAACCATCATAGGGGATTCCACTCCACTCTTCCCGGACAATAAGGCGGGCCATGGGGCCATTGAGAGCATAGGCATGGGACAGACAACGATACTGAATTCTGACTAGGGATTTGACACCGGTCTGGCGACTTCCGCTGGTAATGCCGCCGAGAAACAGGCCGTCCCAGGTTTCAAGACGATCCAGATGCGCGCAGGCCTCGGCAAGGGCGCGCGAATCAAAGTCACGAAAGAAGACATCATCCTCAAAAATCAGGATATGCTGCGCTCCAGCCGCCAGCCCCCTTTTCAGACACAACAGATGGGATTCAAAGATGCCTTTTTCCCGATTTTCAGGGTGTCTGGCAACCAAGACAAACTCCACCCGCTCTTGCAGCCCCACTGCCGCAAACTGCTTTTTCACCTGCTCACGCCGGTCAAAGCGGTCATCAACAGAGATGCAGTAGATGGCGTCAAAAAAAATCCAGGGGTCAGGCAGGTTCATGTCGATGATGGTATTTTATGTTGATTAAAAAGCCTGTGATCGATTACTTTTAACAAGCATAAGTCCCTGCTGCATACCATTTTCCCTTTTCCACTGCGAGACAAGCCTGGTGATCAGACAGAGTATCCAGAAAATTGCGGCAACCACTTTTATCCGTTCCGCCATCGAAGAGCAGGCCGATCTCTCCGCCTTCAAAGAAAAACCAGGCCCCAGGATCATTTTTGGCCTGCTGGCGATCATGGTCAGCTATATTATCGGCTGGCCGGCGGTTGCCACCCTCAGCTTCCTGGCGATTAAACTGCATGAACCCTGGATTGTGATCATCGGCGGCCCCATGACCTATGGCCTGTCGCATCTTGTCTTTCTGCTCGGCATGTATCTGTGCGGCGCTGTCTATTCCCTGATCTTTCTCCGCTGGCTCACCAGGATCTCCATGGAAAAACTGCTCACCTGGAGCTCAAAGGAATAAGGAATGATGGAGCGATACAGATCGTTCCTTATTCCCAAGCCCCTTCTTAATTTTTATCACGCATCCACTCCGGCGGTTTGATCTTCCTACCACTCACATCCCGCATCCGCACCCCGGTGACACTCTCAAAAATCTGTCCCTGATCGTCAAAAATGTGCAGGTCAAAGAGCAGCTCATCGCGGGTCCGGGAGAGCAGTTGCACCTTGGTACGATAGCTGCCGCCGGGCTGTGTAGGCCTGAGGATGATCCGCCGATCAAATCCCACGGGAAAGGGCACAAAGTCTGCTGACCGCTGACCCAGAACACAGGCCGCATGAAAAGCGCCATCCAGAGGAAAAGGGGAGCCGAGAAGTTCCCGAGCCCTGTCTTGGATACCTAACATGGGAGCCTTCAACCTGCCCCATGCTTCCTGCCCGCAGAGATGCAAGGTTTCCTGCAGGGTATGATAACTTGGGCCAAAGGGTACCAGTTCCCGGTACACCTGTTCTGCCGGGATCATCATCTCAGGGGCGACCAAAGATTCAGAAACACACACCGAGATAAGGGGATGCTTTTCTCCTGCCGGGGAAAAGAGGATCTCGCCATGCTCCTGCAATCGGGTCATTACCTTGAACTGCCTCCGGCTGAGCAGTTTGGCATGAATCGATCCGTTTTCATGCTGACAGCATTCAATGAGAGCCATCACACTGGTACTCCCCACCGGAATCTCAAGGAATCTGGTAAAACGGACATTGTCCATGACCCGGATATCGATTTCAGGATGGGTCCCGGCAACCGCCGCCGCGAGCAAAGTCATGGTTTCCACCGCTGGCAGCACGACCTTACCGTCAAAGCAGTGATCAGCAAACCAGGGCTGGACGTCAATGGCAACAGGGATCCGCCAGGTGGTCATAAACCGGGAAAATCCTGCCAGAGTTGGATGGTCTTGGCATCGATCTCAACCGGAATGCCTTTCTTGTTCACGGCGCAATGTTTGGTAAAACCAGTGCAGGCGATTTCGCCAGTGTCGGCTTTGGTGATCAGATAATCAAACTGCAGTTTGACCAGCTCGATGGTAGCCGGACGGGTGTGGATATACATCAGGTCATCGTAAAAGAGGGGCGAATAATAGTTGAGCTCTGTCTTGATAATAGGGTAGATGTAGCCACTTTCTTCAATTTTTTTATATGGGTACGAGGCATCGCGCATGAGCGTTCCCCGACCAAATTCGAAATATCTCAAATAGTTGGCATGATAGACAACCTGGGAGCGGTCGGTGTCCACATAGAGGGTGCGCTGTTCGCAGCGATGCCAGATCTTGCCGCTGTTCTTGTCCCTGACCAGAGAGGGTTTGTCCAGAAATTCCGGGATAAAGGGTTTGGGTCGCATCACATTCCTCGAAAAACAAGACAACAGTTGGTGCCGCCAAAGCCGAAGGAATTGGAGAGCACAAATTCATGGGCGTGCTTGCGGGCTTGATTAGGGACCACATCCAGATCGCTGAAGGCAGGATCGGGGATATGGTTAACGGTGGGCAAGACAATCCCCTGCCCCATGGCCTCGATGGCCAGCGCCGCCTCAGTGGCTGCGGATGCGCCAAGGCTGTGGCCCACCTGCGACTTGTTAGCCGACACCGGAATCCCGGACAGGTCGCGGCCAAAGACAGCCCAGAGACAGTCAACCTCGGTGCTGTCACCGGTGGGAGTCGAGGTGCCATGGGCGTTGATCGCACCAATATCCCGAGGCGCAATCTCCGCATCCTCGATGGCCCCATGCATGGCCCGGACAATAGTCTCCTGGTTGGGCCGGGTAAAATGATGAGCATCCGAATTCCAACCGATGCCGGCCACCTCGGCCTTGGCGGTCAAACCCAGGGAACGGACGGCCTCTTCAGCCGCCAAGACCACCACCCCGGCGCCTTCCGAAAGAACAAAACCCTTGCGGTCAATACTGAATGGCCGTGATGCCTGGGTGGGATCATCAAAGGCGCGATCCTTGGGCCCGACCTTGATAGTGGCCAGCATATTGGCAAAACCCTGGATGATCTCCGGCACCAGACAGGTCTCAACGCCTCCGGCCAGGACAAAGTCGCAGTCGCCGTCCCTTATCATCCTGGATCCAAGGGCAATAGCATGATTGCCGGAAGCACAGGCGCCCTGGGGTGAGAAGACGGGGCCGGTAAATCCCAGCAGCATTCCGGCCTTGCCCGCTGGGAGATTAGCACACAGATTGGGCAGCAGATAGGGGCTGACCTTCAAGGGCCCCTTGTTGACATAGTTGTCCATGGCAATCCGGTACGCATCGACGCCATTGAGGGCGGAACCGATCAGACAGCCGGTCCTCGGGCCGGTTTCACTGTCGATTTCCAGCCCGGCATTGGCCAGGGCCTGGCGACAGACCTCCATGGTCAGAAAGACAAAGGCGGCATCCCAGAGACTGGCATCCTTGCGGTTCACGTATTCCAGCAGGCCCGGATCCCAGTCCGGGATTTCGCCCACCACATTGCTGCGGGTAAGAACCTCACACCTGGTTATCCGGCGAAAACCAGCCTGACCAGCCAGGGCCGCTTCCCAAGTTGCCGCAAATGTATTGCCAAGGGAGGTGGCCGCCCCATAGCCAACGACAAATACCTTTCTATTCAGCGGCGCCTTCATACTGTTGACAATATTTGTAAAAGTTCCATTTTTTCAAGCACTCAGATAAATAAGCCAATATGGCTCTGCTCAATTCTCAGTAGTTATCGATCTAACTTCCGGCCTGTGCAGGATTGACACTTTCCTCACCAGCCGATCCTGTTCAGACTGGAAGTACAGTGTTCATGCGCAATCGGGAGCAGAACGGTAATTATTAA
>CAITDH010000045.1 GCA_903891045.1 uncultured Desulfobulbaceae bacterium
AAACGCCTACCGTCTGGCGCAGAAGGGGATCAATATCATCACCCTGCCCAAGACCATTGACAATGACGTGGCCATGACCGATATCACCTTCGGCTATGACACGGCGCTCTCCATTGCCACCGAGGCCATCGATCGGTTGCACTCCACCGCCCACAGCCATCATCGCATCATTGTCGTCGAGGTCATGGGCCATAATAGTGGCTGGCTGGGACTTGGCGCCGGCCTGGCAAGCGGCGCCGACGTTATCCTCATCCCCGAGATCCCTTACGATATTCAACTGGTGGCTAATGCCATCCGTAAACGTGTGCACCGGGGACGCAATTTCAGCATTGTCGCCGTCTCTGAAGGCGCGCTGTCACTGGAAGAACACGAGACCTTGACCCGTCTCCAAGCCAGAAAAGAAGAGGCCAAGGCGCAGGATGAGCGGAAAGAACTGCGGCAGATTACAGACAAACTTGCCGAGTTCGAGACCAAACGAACCAATCACACCCAGCATCTGGCCCAGATGCTGGAAAAATTAACTGGACTTGAGGCCAGGCTGACCATTCTTGGTCATGTGCAACGCGGGGGCACTCCATCAGCCGCCGACCGGGTGCTGTCCACCAAACTTGGTACCGCCTGTGTCCGTCTGATCGAAGAAGGGATTTTCGGGGTGATGGTAGCAGTGCAAGGCCGCAAGATTGTGCCGGTACCACTGGAAGAGGTTGTCAATAAACGGAAGGTTGTGCCTCTGGATCATGCCTGGATTGAATCAGCCCGCAGTGTGGGTACCTGCCTGGGTGATTGTCGATAAAGTGATTCTGCCGTAATATGAAATAAAAAAGAGACCAGTGAGCTTTAGGGTGTCACTGGTCTCTTTCCGTTTCGTTAGCTTGTTTTTTACCCGTGCAACTTTGCAGGGGTCAGCAGGTTTTCTTGCATATGTTGCAATTCATCAATCCCTGAAACAATGATCTTCGGATCAGGGGTTAAATGTTTATCCGACAGTTTGTCAGTATAGTCCATTGATGAAAGGATAAACTTCATGCAGTTAATCCTTGCCATCTTCTTATTATCTGAACGGACAATGGTCCAGGGAGAAAGAGAGCGATTGGTCTCCGACAGCATCTGGAATTTACGGACGGAATATTGATCCCAGTATTTTTGAGCCAGATTGTCCACAGGAGAAAGTTTGTACTGTTTTAGCGGATCGACTTTTCTGGAATCAAACCGTTCTTTCTGCATCTCCTTGGAGACAGAAAAATAGAATTTAAACAGTTTAATCCCGTCTTTTACCAGAAGCTCTTCCACCATCGGCGCATCTTTGAGAAATCGTTTATTCTGCTCATCTGTACAAAAGCTCATGACCGGTTCAACCATAGCCCGATTATACCAGCTCCGATCAAAGAGAACCATTTCACCAGCATGAGGCAACGCTTCAATATACCGTTGAAAATACCACTGACTCTGTTCGGTTTCATTCGGTTTTGTCAGGGCCACCACCCTCGTATTCCGTGGATTGAGGTTACTTATAATCCGCCCGATAGTGCCACCCTTCCCTGCCGCGTCCCGTCCCTCAAAAATGGCCAGTATCCGTCCGCCACTCTTCTGCATATGTTGCTGCAGTTTCATCAACTCAATCTGCAGGGTCTTTAATTCCGCCTCATACGCCAGATCGCTTTCTTTTACCCAAACGGCAGTACGACCATCTTCTTTTTTCGCATCACTATTTCTTATGGCTGTTCCCTCAAGAAGATTAACCTGCTGTTTTTCATCGCTCTTTTTGTTATTTTTTGCCATGATGCAGACATCCTTATATGTTAGAGGAATAAGAGGGTAACGACTATATACAGACCTCCTCAATATCCTTGTTTAACTGAGGGGGACACCAAATTCTTTCTCCTGTTTCAGCATAATTCGTAATTCTTTGTCACCGGGAATAACAATTTCAGAATTCGCGGTAAAATCCAGCGTTCGACTACGCCCCCGGTATTTTACTGAATTGAGGATCAATTTCATGGTTTCCAGCCTGGCAAGATGTTTATTATCAGAACGGATAATACACCATTTTGAATTCTTGGTATGGGTCTTCTGCAGAAGAATCTTTTTCTTTTCGGTAAATTCATTCCATAATTCCTGCGCCTGCAGATCCACTTCGCTCAGTTTCCATTGACGCAGAGGATCATTCTTACGTCGTTCAAATCTTTTGGCCTGTTCCTCCTTGGTCACTGAAAAATAGAGTTTCAAAAGAATAGTTCGTCCGGCATCTAAAATAAAGTTCTGCTCGTATGTGGTAACCTTGTGCAAGAATCGATGGTATTGCTCATTGGAGCAAAAGCCCATAACCGGTTCAACCATTGCCCGATTATACCAACTTCGATCAAAAAGCACAATTTCACCGGCATGGGGGAAACGCTCGATATAGCGCTTCATATGCAACTCTGTTCTCTGCTCGTCGGTTGGTTTTCCCAGGGCTTCAATCCGATATCGTTTTTCATTCATATATCGGGTAACAGCCCGGATCGTTCCCCCTTTCCCCGAGGCGTCACGTCCATCGAAAAGAATGATCATCTTTTTACCGGTTCGTTCAAGATGGGCGTGCATCTTGATCAATTCAGCCTGAAACGGTTTCAACTCTTCCGCATTACAATAGTTAAGCAACGCGGACGCCACAATTTCTTCCTTGTGCCGTGCGTTCAAGACCTCAATAATCTTACTGTTTATTTCATCCGAGGCGTGTTGCTTCAATTCATTGTCAAGATTTTTAACAAGCTGACGGATAATGGCGGTCGTTCCTTTTTGTTCCGAAACAGGTAGTTGCTTCTTTTTAACAGCTGGTGACATATTAATCTCCTGGCACAAAAATGATATTTCTATCAAAAAACACAAAAACAAGAATGCTATTAAACGATTACACAGTAACAAAAAAAAAACAAGGAGTGCAAACAGTATGTGGAGGACAAAAAGCAATCTAATCCTTTCCTAACATAATCCAAACAATATCCTCTCGAAAACATATCGATCAAGCATCAAGGGCCTGACTTGCAACAAATCAGGCCCTTGATCTTGCACAGAAATTAATAGTAAAAACATTGAAAAACCTTTATGAATGAGCATCGTATCCGCTATAATTAAAGGAGCATTGATTATTTATGAAAATATACAAAAACAGCTTAAACGTATTCGTCTGCAAATCAAACAAAACAAGGAGAAGATCATGACAACAATAAAGATTAAAGGCATGAGTTGCCAGCACTGTGTAGGTTCTACAAAAAAAGCGCTTGAAGCAATAACCGGGATCTCCAATGTCCAGATAGATCTGACACAAGGAGAAGCAACATTTGAAGGCAAGGTAGATATCCAGACAGTGAAAGAGGCAATCGCCAAGATTGGCTTTGAGGTCATCCAATAAGCCGCTGTAAACAAATAACATGGCCATTTGAATGGCCGGCGGCGTAAGAAAAAGTTATAAAGAGACGAGGTATTCCGTAATGGCTCCTAACCATCACAAGGGGCGGGACAGATCGTTCCGCCCCATCTTCAACGTATGTTGTGAGGTCAAAAGGCATTAAATCCCATATTGCAGTCACTCTGGCAATCCTCCTGACTCTCGGCATGTTCCTGACAAGTATGGTTGTCACCATCTTCTGGCAACGGAGCCTGATCCATGCAGAGATGGAAAGAACTATATCCACACTGTCTGCCACGGCTTATCTTGCCAAAGAGACACCGGATGACAGGGGTATTTTCTCGCAAAAAATTCTGACTCACCTGCAACAGGATCTAAGCGCATCATGTATCATACTGTCCATCAATACTATTCTCACCAGGATTCCTGAAGATTGTGACACAGCCGACTCAACACTGCAAGAAAAGCTGAAACAGGTTATCAGTACAGGGGTTGCAAGCTCAAAAACAATCGACACAGGCCCAAACCTTCCTTTTCTGGGACGCAAGCTACTGGTAACGGCCATCCCTTTCCAGCAGCAGGGCATGCAAGGCGGGATAGGTGCTGTAAATTCCTTACAGTCCGTGTATGATCAGATCACTCAGGGACGTCAGATCGCCTCTATCTACATATTCGTCAATGCCATTATCCTCACGACCATCGGCCTGTTTCGCTTGATTCAAGTTGTGGTGCGTCCCATCGAACATCTGGTCACGCTGACTGACACCTATCAAAATACTGAAAATAGCCCATTTTTTTCTGACAAAGAGGGTAATGAGTTTGGACAGCTTTCCATTGCCTTGAACAAAATGCTCCATCGTATTGACGATGACCGGCAGAAACTACGTGATACGGTGGGCTCACTTGAAAAAGCGAATCAGCAGTTACGCGCCACCCAGCAAAAAATGGTGCAGACTGAAAAAATGGCGGCAATAGGCAGACTGGCCGCCGGTCTTGCCCATGAAATTGGCAATCCTATTGGAATTGTGCAGGGGTATCTTGAGCTGTTGGGACAATCTGGCTTATCAGAAGAGGAGCAAAAACAATTTTCCAGTCGTTCTCTCCAGGAGTTGAAGCGGATCAATCGTCTTATTCATCAACTCCTGAATTTTTCCAGAACCCGAACCGATGATTCCGGCTGTACGGAGATCCACCCCTTACTCCACGAGCTTGTTGATATGCTCCAGGCCCAGAAAGAATTGGCGGGTCTGGAGTTTCAATGGCATCTTGATGCCGAGCATGATCGGGTAACGGCTAACAGTGAGAGTCTTCATCAAGTCTTTCTCAACTGTTTACTGAACGCCATTGATGCAATCAAAGAATGCAACGATACGCGTCAAGGCAAGATCTGCCTCTCTACTGTCAATACCACCAATGACAAGGGAAGGCAATTCATGCAGATCACGATACGGGACAACGGTATCGGGATTAAGGATACGAACAAAGACAGCCTGTTTGACCCATTTTTTACGACCAAGGAACCAGGAAGAGGAACCGGCCTTGGCCTTTCTGTCTCCTATGCGCTTATTGAAGGAGTGGGCGGGCAAATGCAGATACAAGGCAAAGAAGATGAGGGCGCCACGGTATGCATTATGCTCCCTTTGTGGATAAATGGATAAACCCATTGCCCGACACTCTCCCAGAACTCATCACCTTGATATTATGAAACAAAACAGAACACTACTGATCGTCGATGACGAAGAAAACATGCGCCACATGCTGCAGGCCATGGTCAGTCGTCATGGTTATACCGTAGAAACTGCCGTTGATGGTCAGGATGCCCTGAACAAGATTGGTGGGCAACACTTCGATTTCATCCTCTGCGATATCAGAATGCCGCATATGGACGGCATTTCTTTTCTCCAGAAAGCAGGGACAGCCATCCAGACATCGACCGTTATCATGATGTCAGCGTATGGCACCATCGATATGGCCCTGGAAGCAATCAAGGCTGGGGCCTATGATTTTATTTCAAAACCCTTCAAGGCCGACGAAGTCCTGCTTACCCTGAAAAAAGCGGAAGAAAGAGAGATTCTCAAACAAGAAAACCGCCTGCTGAAAAAGCAGATAGAAGAGATCAAGGCAGGTGATGGTTTTGACAAAATGGTGGCCAACAGCAAGTCCATGCATTCCCTGTTCACCCTGGCCAGAAAAGTTGCCCCGTATGACACGACCGTCCTGATCATCGGTGAATCCGGCACCGGAAAAGAGCTGGTGGCCAGAGGCATCTACGCATCATCGTCAAGAAACAAGCAGCCCTTTATTGCCGTGAACTGTGGCAGTATCCCTGAAAACTTATTGGAGAGCGAGTTTTTTGGGTATGTCAAAGGTGCATTTACCGGGGCAGATAAAACCCGGAAAGGCCTTCTGGCCGAGGCAGATGGGGGAACGCTCTTCCTGGATGAAATAGGTGAACTCCCCTTAGACATGCAGGTAAAGCTCCTCCGGGTCTTACAAGAGGGAGAGATAAAACCTGTTGGCGCCAATAAGACTGAACGAATCAATGTTCGTATCCTGGCCGCAACTGCCAGAAATCTTGATAATGAAGTGCGGCAGGGGACCTTCCGCGAGGACCTGTTTTACCGCCTCAATGTCCTGACCATCCACATTCCACCCCTCAGAGAGAGGCCTGAAGATATCCCCCTGCTCTGCCAGCATTTCATGAAAAAATTTAATAAAACGTTGGGAAGGGAGATTACCTCAATAACCCCTGAGGGCATGGAGAGGCTCTTGAGCCATACCTGGCCTGGCAATGTGCGGGAGCTGGAAAATGTCATTCAACGGGGAATTGTGCTGGCGGAAGATCAAGCCATTGGCCTGGAACAATTGCCACCCTATCTTGCCCAAACTCCTCCACCAGAATGCTTCAAACAATTCTTTACTGGGTTTTCCCTGAAAGAGGCGCAAAAGATAATGGAAGAAAAGATCATTGCCAAGGCCTTGCAAGAAACAAAAGGCAACCGTGTGCAGGCCTCTAAATTGTTAGAGATAAGCTATCCTTCCCTGTTAAGCAAAATCAAAGAATACAAGATCGTCATTGCCTAAAAGAACTGGCAACCTTGTCGCCAACCATCATGCCACGCCAGGCAACGATCCCTGTAAACACTGACTAATAAGCCGTTGTAACAAAATAGCTACAACAACATTGAAATACCGTGAACGGCATAAGGAGCCGTAACGAAATGGTTATAAATACAATGGTTATTTCGTAACGGCTCCTAACCAAACGATGCCATCAACTCGGCCTCGGCCACAAGTTTTTCTTCCACATAGGCCTGACCTGCCAACTGCCAGATTCCCCGCCGCTTTTTCAGGATTTCCAGCTTGAAGTGAATCTGATCCCCCGGCGTTACCGGCTGCCGAAAACGGGCCTTATCAATACCCACAAAATAGAGCACCTTGTTGCCAATATTCTCCGGCTCGGAATAAAAGGCCAAGACCCCACCCACCTGGGCCATTCCCTCCAAAATCAAGACACCTGGCATCACAGGCCGCCCCGGGAAATGGCCCTGGAAAAATGGCTCGTTAATAGTAACGTTCTTCAACCCGACGATATCCTTGTCCGGAGTGATCGCCAGGATCCGATCCACCATCACAAAGGGATAGCGATGGGGCAGAAGCCTCAAGATCTCTTGGATATCTATTTTCTCAGGGATGACAGTCTCAGACATGTTCCGCTCTCCTTTTGTATTTATTCTTCCCTTACACCTTGTAACGCGGCGATCTCTTTACGCATACGTCGCAACTCGCTTACTATTTCCGGCAATTTCCCCATAGCGGCAACAACCCGGGCAAATTTTTTCATGGGAATCGCAGGAGTGCCGGCAACAACCGCACCCCGTGGCTGATTATTATGAACCCCGCCCTGAGCCGCCACCATCACCCCGTCCTCCAGATGGATATGCCCGGCAAGGCCAGCCTGACCGCCAAGAACCACATTACGGCCGAGGCTTGTTGATCCGGCAATACCTACCTGAGACACAAGCAGACAATTTTCACCAACCACCACATTATGGGCCACCTGAACCAGATTATCGATCTTGGTTCCGGCCTTGATCCAGGTCTTGCCAAAGGTGGCCCGGTCAATACAGGCATTGGCGCCGATCTCCACATCATCATCGATCTGGACGATTCCCACCTGCGGCCTCTTCACATGACAGCCCCTGTTATCAGTGGCATAGCCATAACCATCGCTGCCAATCACCGTCCCCGGATGGAGGGTCACCCGGCAGCCAATCCGGCAGTCATGCCGCACCGTCACATTGGCCAGAATTGTGGTATCATCACCGATCTGCACATCATCACCGATCACCACCCCCGATTCAATGGTCACCCGCTGGCCAAGACGTACCCGCTGACCAATCACCGCCAGAGGGGCAATGGATATTTGATCCGGCAGCACCGTCTGATCCCCCACATGGGCCTTGGGGTGCACCCCAGTGGCCAGAAAAGGAGTTGCCAGCAAATGGGTATGGACAAGAGCTGCGGCCATATAAGGATCACGCACCCGGATAATGGGCATGGCTGCGGCCTCAATGGCCATGGGCACAATCACTGCCGAGGCGGCAGTCGTTGCCAGCGATGCCTCATTCTTGGCCTGGGCCAGAAAGCTGATCGCCCCTGGTCCAGCCGTCTCCAGGGCATTCAACTCATGGATCTGCACCTCTCCATTACCGACAAGCTTTCCCTGCACCAACTCGGCCAACTGCCGTAAAGAAACACTTTTCACTCTCACACCTATCCTTTTCTAAGCCTTGCGTTACTCTAGATACAAGAAATACTTCATCCGCACCTTCATGAATCCCTGCAACCCTTCCTGCCAACCGGCCTCAATCTCACGTAAAGGCAGGCCAGCCTCAAGATCCTGGCGCACCCTCTGATCTCCAAGGATCAAATCCATGGGTAGTCGTTCATATTCATACTCATAAGGCGGCTCTTTATACCGGAAATCGTCAGGATAAAGCTGCAAGATCGTCTGCAACAAGGCCAGACTGGTTCGGCACGGCAAAAATGTCCGGGCATCAGTCACATGAAGCTGAAAGCCCACACAGGCTTGGCCGGCCCACTTACCGGAGGTCGGTTCAAAAACCAGCGGCCGCAAAAGGCATCCCGGCAGAGCTGTCTGCGCCAGGGCCTGTAAAATCGGGTCATGCTCCCAGAATGGGGCCCCAACCAGCTCAAAAGGCAGGGTGGTTCCCCGCCCCTCCGAGATATTGGTTCCCTCCCAGATCACCTGCCCCGGATAGACCAGGGCCGTCTCCGGCGTCGGCATATTGGGAGAGGGAAAGACCCAAGGGAAGCCGGTATCTCTGAACAGCATAGAACGGTTCCACCCCTGCATGGGAACCACCTGAAGATCGGCGCCAAGGTGAAATTCCTGATTCAGATACAGGGCCAGTTCCCCAAAGGTCAGACCATGGCGCATGGGCAGGGGATATAATCCAACAAAAGACGCGCACCCCGGATCCAGAATATTGCCCTCAACCGCTACCCCGCCCACGGGATTCGGGCGATCCAGCACCACAACCCGTTTACCGAATTCAGCCGCGGCCTCCAGGCAATAGGCCATGGTATAGAGAAAGGTATAGACCCTGGTCCCGACATCCACCAGATCAATGAACAGGACATCAAGATGATCAAACATGGCCCGCGATGGCCTCCGGCTCTCCCCATAGAGACTGAAAAGTGGCAGCCCGGTCAACCGATCAGTCTGATGCTCCGATTCAATCATATTGTCCTGCTTCTCGCAGAAAAAGCCATGTTGCGGCGAAAACAAACAGGTCAACTGGGAGCCGAATCGTTGCTGAAACAGAACTCGTGCATGCACAAGATTGCGGTCCGTGGATGCCTGATTGGAAAGAAGCCCCAGCCGTTTTCCGGCAAGATCTGCAAGAGAACCCGCCAGAAGATTTTCCAGTCCGATTGTCAACATAGAAAATTTACCATTTATTTCCTTTACTCCACAGTCACGCTTTTTGCCAGATTCCGTGGCTGATCGACATCACAGCCACGCCTGACAGCAATCTCGTAAGCAAGGAGCTGGGCGGGAATGGTATACAAAATGGGGTTCATCTCCTCATGCACCTGCGGCAGGTAGAGAACATCTTTGGTGATCGTCTGCAGATGGCTGTCTCCTTGAGTTCCCAGAAGAATCAGCCGCCCCTGCCGGGCCTTGATCTCCTCCACATTGGAGATGGATTTCTGATACACCGCATCCCGCGGCACCAGGGCCAGGACAGGCATTTCCTTATCAATCAGGGCAATGGGACCATGCTTGAGCTCACCTGCGGCATAACCCTCCGCATGGATATAGGATATCTCTTTCAGCTTCAACGCGCCTTCCAGGGCAATGGGGTAGTTCAGACCACGACCAACAAAGAGAAAATCCCGGCAATCATAATAGCTGTCAACAAGCATTCTTATTTCTTCCTGCAGCCGGGGCAGTTCCGTTTCAATAACTGCTGCAATCCCAATGATGGCCTGCCCCAGTTCTCTGCGCTTTTCCACATCAATAGTCTTTTTCTGTTCTCCCAGATACAGGGTAAAAAGAAAGAGGGCCGCCAGTTGCGCAGTAAAGGCCTTGGTGGAGGCCACTCCAATCTCAGGGCCGGCGTGGGTATAGACCGTCCCATCTGCCTCACGGGTCATGGTGGAGCCAACCACATTACAGATAGTGATAATCTTTGATCCCAATTTTTTGGCCAGACGGATTCCGGCCAGGGTGTCCGCAGTTTCACCGGACTGGGAAATGGCAACCGTAAGTACCCGATCGCTTATCAACAGCTTGCGGTAGCGAAACTCAGAGGCGATATCAACCTCTACAGGAATTCCAACCCAATGCTCAATCCAGTATTTGGCCACCAGGGCCGCATGCCAGGAAGTCCCACAGGCAACAAGAAAGATCCGATCGATTTTTTGCAGATCTTCCGCATCCAGATGAATCTCCGGCAGTTCCACAGCGCCTGTCTCCAGATCAATCCTGCCACTGACCGTATTAATAATGGCCTGGGGCTGTTCAAAAATTTCCTTGAGCATGAAATGACGATAGCCACCCTTCTCGGCCATGGCCGCATTCCATTCAATGGTCTTGACCACCTTAATAATCTCGACCCCGGTCTTCAGGGAATAAAAAGTGCGGCTCGAAGCAGTCAACACTGCCATTTCAAGATCCTCAAGAAAAACAACCTGTTTGGTAAAGGGCAGGAGGGCGGGAATATCCGAGGCCAGAAACGAGCCATCTCCATCATCAACGCCAAGAACCAGCGGACTATGGTTGCGCACGGCAATGAGAGTATCCGGCCTTCCGGTCCAGAGAACCCCCAAAGCATATGATCCTTCCACTCGCTCAAGGGCCTTGCGTACCGCTGCTACTAAATCATCACCTCTTAGATATTCTTCAATGAGATGGGCCAGCACCTCCGTATCGGTCTCGGAGCTGAAGCGATGGCCCTTGGCCCGAAGCTCCTCGCGCAGAGAATGATAATTTTCAATGATTCCATTGTGCACCACCACCAGATTTCCGCTGCAATCACAGTGGGGATGGGCATTTTCGGTGGTCGGAGCGCCGTGGGTCGCCCAGCGGGTATGACCAAGACCGATGTGCGAGGGGGCAACAATGGCCTCATCAATAATCGCCGCAAGAACAGACAGCTTGCCGGCCGCCCGATACTTCACCAACCGTCCATCCTGCAGATAGACAATCCCCGCTGAATCATACCCCCGATATTCAAGGCGTCGAAGCCCCTCAAGAAGCACGGGCACAATCCGTCTTAGGCCGACATAACCAACAATTCCACACATAGTTCACTCCAGATTGTTACAAAAGAAACTAATTTTAACAATGATCATTTAATCCTTTAAATTAACATAACATTTTTTATTATTGCGAGTTTTTTCTTTTCATAACCTTGCAAAACAGGTATTTTTCAGAAATACTATTCAAAAGTTTTTATCTCACTACAATAAAAAACAAACACACCCCAAATGAGCCATCATGAATGAGCGACAACGACTCAAGGAGATACTCCTTGAAAAATCATACCGTCAGGGTTCTTTTACCCTTACCTCTGGCAAAGCCTCAGATTTTTATATTGACGGCAAGCAGACCACCCTTTCGGCTGAAGGCGCCTATCTCTGCGGCAAGCTGATCCTAGAACTGATTTTGAAACAAAAAGAACCCCTCCAGGCAGTAGGCGGCATGACTCTCGGCGCTGACCCGCTGGTCACAGCCGTTTCCGTGGTCAGCTTTCTTGAAAAAAAACCTATTCCCGCCTTTATTGTCCGCAAAGAAGCCAAAGGCCATGGTACCGGAAACTATATTGAAGGATTGAAAAATATGCCGGCAGGATGCCGGGTCGCCCTCATCGAAGACGTGGTAACCACCGGCGGCACTCTGTTGAAGGTCATTGAACGGGTCGAAGCGCAAGGATTCAAGGTAGGCATAGTCATCACCGTGGTTGAACGACAGGAAGGGGGCGTCAAAACTCTGGCTGATGCTGGCTACACCCTTGAATCCATCTTCACCAAGGAGGAGCTACTTAGCTAAACGCCATGCAATGCCGGAAATGTGCCCATAAACTCGAAGTCTTGCGCTCATGCAGACGGATACGACTGCGTTGCCCAGGTTGCAAGCGAGAATACCAGATTCACGAAGTGGCCAGCGACCTTGACCAGGAAACAGAAAAGCTGCTGGAAAATTATACAACTATCATCTATGATTGATTGGTTACTGAGTATTATAAAAGAAGCCATTGTAACGAAATGGTTATGAATGCGATATTTATTTCGTAACGGCTCCTAAATAGTTCTGCACCGAGAATCAGCTATAAGGATATAATGTTAGACAACAATACACAAAGAGTTTTTGTCAAGCCAGACGATACAGTAACAATCCACTGCCCTGTATGCCAACTCATCAAAACAGTTGATGTCGGCAAATTTCGTGCAACCCAACATACCATAACGGCGCGTTGTATCTGCCGCCACTCTTTTCCCGTCATTCTTGATTTTCGAAAGTGCTACAGAAAAAAAACTGCATTACCAGGAGCATATGAAATGCAGGCAGCCAAGATTGACAACAAACAGTGGAAAAAGACGAACCTGATAGGTGCCTATAGCATGCAGGCCCCTGCTACTGGCTGTGGCTATATGCAGGTAACCAATATATCGAGTGGAGGTTTACAGTTCACCACACCTGGCCGCCACGCTATTGAGATTGGCGACCAAGCACGAATCACCTTCACCCTTGATGACCGGAGACAAACAGAAATCGACAAACGAGTCATCGTACAATCGATTTCTGGCAATGTTGTAGGCTGCCAATTTGCCAGCAATGAAACGCTGGAACAAGGGCTTCGTTTTTACCTGTTCCCCTAATCACAAGCCGTTGCAATCAAAACAATATCGTCATCTGGATATCAGAAACGGTTCCTAATCATCTCAAGGGACCCTCAGAATCTTCCCCATCAACTGTTCGGCCCGCTCCAGAAAAGGGGCAAATGTCCCTGCATCAAGGGCGCTGATCACCACCCCCTCCCGTCTGGCCTCGGCCAGGAGCTGTTCCCCCACTCCCTCCCGATCAATCTTGTTAAAGACCTTGAGACAGGGGATCTCCTCCAGTTCAAGCTCTCGCAGGAGATCCTCCACCACCTGCATCTGCTCCCGGAAAAAAGGGTTAGACAGGTCAATGACATGGACCAGGAGATCTGCCTCCTGCAGCTCCTCAAGGGTGGCGGCAAAGGCCTGCAGCAGATCAGCGGGCAGATGACGAATAAATCCCACGGTATCGGTGACCACCACGTCCATCTCATGCGGGAAGCGCAGCCGGCGGCTGGTGGGATCAAGGGTGGCAAAAAGTTTGTCTTCGGCCACGATACTACTGCTGGTCAGGGTATTGAGCAGCGTTGACTTGCCGGCATTGGTATAGCCCACCAGGGAAAGAACCGGCAGCTCCTTTTTCCGGCGCCTGGCCCGGCGGCGATAGCGCTCTTTACCCACCTGTTCCAGCTCTTTGGTCAGTCTGGCCAGCCGGTCATCAATCCGCCGCCGATGGGTTTCAAGCTTGGTCTCACCAGGGCCCCGGGTACCAATTCCGCCACTGAGCCGCGACAGCGCGTCATCACGGGTGGAGAGACGGGGCAACATATACTTCAACTGCGCCATCTCCACCTGCAGCCGCCCCTCACGGCTCAAGGCCCGATGGGCAAAGATATCAAGGATCAGCTGGGTGCGGTCAATGACCCGCATCTCGGTATAATCGGTGATCGAACGAACCTGGGAAGGATTCAACTCCTGATTAAAAATAAACAAATTGGCATCAAGCTGCAGAGCCCTGATCATGATCTCAGCCAGCTTCCCCTTCCCTATGATTAAACGGGGATTCACCTTCCTGCTCCGCTGGAGCACGGTATCCAGGACCAGGATATTATCGGATCGGGTCAGTTCGGCAAGCTCGGCCAGCGATTCCTCGGCCCGTGGCTGTGACTCGGTGGTGACACTGACCAGGATCGCCCGATCCTGGCCCTTATCAACATTGTTGGTGGCTTGGAGACGGGCAAACTCGCCCTCAAGGGCAGCAATGAAGTCGGTGAAGGAATCGGTCTGACCGGCAGGATGGACTGGTTCCAGAAAGGCCCAGCTTCTTCCCTCTGAGGGCACAGGCAGGAGATGGGCGGAGTAGAGACGCTCCGGCAGCCCTTCCGGGGTAATCTTCAGGACCGAGAGCAGATCGAGCCGCAGAAAGAGCAGATCCATCAGGTCTTCATCGCTGATTGCCTCGCCCGCCAGGTGGGTGTGAACCAGCCGCAGCCCCTTGAGGCGTCCGCCGGCGCTACGCACCGCACCGAGCCGGGGGATCATGATCCCCTTGAAATCGCCGACCACGACCTGTTCCACCTGGCCGGAACGATGGAGCAGGACCCCGATCTGGCGGTTCAGCTCAAAGGAAAGCTGGCACAGGGCCCTGGCCAACTCCGCAGATATGATCTGCTCCCTTGACACCCGCTTGCCAGCCAGCCGCTCAAGGGCCGCCAACTGATTTTTTTTCAACCCACCTATATTACCACTGACATTTCCGATTTTATGTTCCTCCACTCCATTTGCACGCTGGGGTACAATACAACCCCGACCTTTTTATCGGGATCAGAATCAATAAATCAGGAAAGAGCCGGGTGGGATCTTGCTGCCTGTGCCCAGTGCCTTACCACTTGAAATAGCGCTCGGTTTCTTCCTTGACCACCTTGGACAACAGCAGCAATCCGACAATATTGGGGATGGCCATCATCCCGTTCATCAGGTCGGAGAAATTCCAGACGAACTCCAGTTTCATCATCGCCCCGACAATCACCACCGCGACGAAGACCACCCGGTAAGGGGCGATGGCGCGGCGGCCCGCCAGGTACTCGATGGCCTTTTCCCCATAGTAATTCCAGCCGATCAGGGTGGAGTAGGCAAAGAGCGCCGTGGCCACGGCGACAATCACCACCCCGGCATGGCCCAGGGTCTCACCGAAAGTGACGCTGGTCAATTGCCCCGGCGCAACACCTTCCAGCCAGGCATGACTGGTCAGGATCACCATGGCGGTCATGGTGCAGACCACCAGGGTGTCGATGAAGGTCTGGGTCAACTCACCAGTGCCTGCTTAACCGGATCATGGGTCCGGGCGGCGGCTGCGGCAATGGGAGACGACCCCAGACCCGATTCGTTGGAAAAAACGCCACGAGCAATACCGTAGCGCATGGAGGCGGCCACCACCGAGCCGGCAAAGCCGCCGCTGGCCGCAATAGGGGTGAAGGCGTGGTAGAAAATCAGGGCCAGGGCATGGGGGATTTCGCCGGCATTGAGCGCCAGCACCACAAGCGAAGCACCGGTATAGCCGACAATCATGAACGGCACCAGGAACGAGGTGAACCGGCCGATGGACTTGATGCCGCCCAGAATCACCAAGCCGGTAAGAAGCATCAGCACCGTGCCGGTGAGCCAGGGTTCGATGTTGAAGGTCGATTGAAAGATGGTGGCCACCGCATTGGCCTGGGTCATATTGCCGATGCCGAAGGTCGCAAGAGCAGTGAACAGGGCAAAGAACCACCCCAGCTTGGGCAGACCGGCACCCTTGGCCAGATAGTACATGGGGCCGCCACGCATTCCATGTTCGCCCTTCTCCCGGTACTTCACCGCCAGCACCGCTTCCGCGTATTTGGTGGCCATGCCGACCAGCCCGGTCATCCACATCCAGAACACCGCACCTGGTCCGCCAAGGCTGATGGCGGTGGCCACACCGACGATATTGCCGATCCCCACCGTTGCCGCAAGCGCCGTCATCAGCGCCGCAAAATGGCTGATATCACCGTCACCGGCATGTTCTTTATGCCAGATCAGACGCAGGGCATGGGGAAGGGCGCGAAACTGCATACCGCGGAGGATTACGGTCAGGTAGAGGCCGGTACCCACCAGCAGTACCAGCATGGGAGGCCCCCAGACCCACCCGGACAGGGTGGAAATCAACGATTCAATGAAATTCATAGGTGCATGCCTTACATGGTTTTTGCGGAGGGAAAGGATCTGCCTGACAGGGTCACGAAAGGATGGGAGCTTGTATTGGCTCCCATCCTTTCTGAGTTATTTGGGCAACACGCTCAACTCTTCAAATAGTGGTTAATAGAGGTAGCAATCGTCTGAAAGATCTGGATAAACTTCTCTTCATCCCGTTCAAGCAAGGTAATACGAAAGCCCTGGAGCTCGGTGGCAAATGAGGTCAACGGCACCACGCAGACGCCGGTGGCACCCAGCAGATAATAGACAAAACGCTTGTCCACTGAGGTGCCGGGGGCCGCAACCAGGGACTCCACCAGCTTGCGGATCTCGTTATTCTCAATGGGCAGGGTCTGCCGATGATTAAGAATTCCTTCTTCAAAGCAGACGCTCATGTAAAAGGCGCCGTTGGGACGGTTGACCAGCACCCCCTTGACATCCTTCAGGCTCTCATAGGCAATATTGGAACATTTTTCGTAGCGCCGGATCCGTTCCTCCAAATAGCCCTGATAGGCGGGATGGGTCACCACCTTGGGATAGACCACCTGAGGCAGGGTGGTCGAGCAGACCTCAACCATCTTGGCATTGAGTATGGACTGGATATACTTGGCAAACATGGGATCCTTGTCGCCGTTGTAGACCTCTATCCAGCCGCAACGCGATCCAGGCCAAGGCATCTCTTTGGAGATACCGCGCATGGCAATGGCCGGGACGTCACCGATCACATCGGAAAGGGATGGTGTGGACGTGCCGTTATAGACGATATGGTGATACACCTCATCACAGATAATAAACAGATCATAGCGATGGGCAATCTCGACAATGGCCTCCAGGATCTCCCGGGGATAGACCGCACCAGTGGGATTATCAGGATTGATGATCAGAATACCGGCCACGGCCGGGTTGTACTTGACGCTTTTCTCCAGGTCATCGAGGTCAGGATACCAGTGATGATTAGGATCAAGGATATAGGTCAAGGGCTTGTCCCCGGCATGGGCGGCCTCAGCCGACGAGTGCGAGGTATAGCTGGGAGTCGGCACCAACACCCGGGCCGTGCTGCGCAGAAAGCCGAAGATCTTGGCAATAGCATCACCCAGACCATTAAAAAAGATGATATCCTCAGGATCAATCTGGGCCCCGCCCCGCCTGTTGGTCTCGGCGGCGATAAACTCACGGGTGGCCAGCACGCCCTTAGTCGGACAATAGCCATAGGTGCTGTTCTCCATCACCGCCTCGGCCACGATCTCCTTCATCCACAGAGGGATCTGCTCACCCTTGGCAATAGGATCACCAATATTCTCCCAATTGGTGGTCAACCCCAGCTTCTGCAGCTTCATCCCGACATTGACGATATTCCTGATCTCGTATGTCAGCTCTCCGGCACCTATATGAACAATATCTGTTCTCATCAAACAAACTCCTGAATAAAAATTAACGCATGACCAATTCAATATGGCGACAACTCAAAAAACTTACCATTTAAAACTTAAAACTTAAATCATATCTTTGCAATTTATTCTGCAGAGTCTTTCTGGTAATTCCCAGACGACGGGCCGCCTCACTCTTGTTACCCCCGGTCTCTTCAAGAGTCTGGAGAATCAAAAGCCGCTCCGCTTCCTGCAATGAGGCGGGGGGAGCAATTGCCCCTGTCCCTTCCCCTTGCTGTTTCTGAATGGGCAGGGGCAGGCTTTTTTCACTGAGTTGATCCCCGCGCATGAGGATCACCCCGCGCTCAATGGCATTTTCAAGTTCCCGCACATTGCCAGGCCAGCCGTAACCCACCAGCAATTCCATGCACCGGGGAGTCACCGTGTCCACGGTGCGGCGATTCTTCTCGGCAAACTTGCGTACAAAATGGGTCACCAGCAAAGGGACATCCCCTTTACGCTCCCGTAGAGGCGGCACAGACAAGGTCACCACATTCAAACGATAGTAGAGATCCTCGCGGAATCTCCCCGCCTTCACCTCGGCGGCCAGATCACGATTGGTGGCCGCCAGAATCCGCACATCGACCTTAATGGTCTCCTCACCGCCCACCCGTTGCAGTTCATGTTCCTGCAGCACCCGCAGCATCTTGACCTGCATGGCCTGGGTGGTCTCGCCAATTTCATCGAGGAAAAGAGTCCCCCCGTTCGCCTGGACAAATTTCCCCTCCCGCCGCCGATCCGCCCCGGTAAAGGCCCCTTTTTCATGACCAAAGAGTTCGGACTCCAGCAGGGTCTCGGCCAGGGCCGCGCAGTTGACTTTAACAAAAGGCCCGTCATGCCGGTCACTATTTTTATGCAATTCAGCCGCCACCAGCTCTTTACCCGTTCCCGACTCACCGGTAATAAGAACGGTAGCCTCCGTGGCTGCCACATAGGAGATCATCTCCAGCAGTTCCTCCATGGGCGTAGATGTGCCGATAATAGTGCTGCTCAAGGGCTTCCCCCTGTTCTCACCTGCCTGCACCTGGTGCCGTTTCTCCTCCACCTGATGATGATCCAGGGCCCGGGTCAGGGTCAGACGCAGACGGTCAAAATCCAAGGGTTTAGTCAGATAATCATGGGCCCCATGCTTCATCGCCTCAACGGCGTCATCCACCGAGGAATAGGCAGTCATGATCACCACCGGCAGGGCTGGTTTCAGGGCATGGATCCGGGCAAAAGCCTCTATCCCATCCATCCTGGCCATGCGGACATCCATGAGCACCGCATCATAGTCAGACTTGGCTACCGCCTCAACGGCGGTGCGGCCATCATCGGCTTCCACACATCTCCAACCCCATTCCCGGAACATGGAGCTGAGCATATAACGATGCACCTGCTCATCATCCACCACCAGAATGGTTACCTGTTTTTCTTTCGTGGTCACGCATACTCCTTTTGTTTCAATAGGCTGAAGGCTGAAGACCGAAGACTGAAGGATGTTTTTGCCTCCGCCTTCAGCCTTCAGCCTTCAGTCTTCAGCCCAATTTGTTCAACAGCCAGGCCATGTTCTGCCCCAGAATGCGCATGGTCTGCATTCCCTCCTCATCCTTGGCCACCTCTTCTTTCTCACGCCCCATGCCGATGTTCCAATAGTTGGAACCAACCACAATCATCTGGCCAATGAGGAAAAAATGGTTCATGGAATCAAAGACATGGATAGCTCCTGCACGTCTGGCGGCAACAACGGCAGCGCCCAACTTCCTTTTAAAAAGATCCCCGTTAGCCCGGCTTACCATGCCGCAACGATCCATCAGGGCCTTCATCTCCGGGGAGACATCGGCAAAATAGGTGGGTGAGCCAAGAAGAATGGCGTCTGCCCCCTTCATCTTGTCAAGGCAGTCATTGATACAATCCTTCTGGACAGTGCTATGAGCACAATAACCATCCTTTCTCTTGAAACACTCATAGCAGGCAATACAACCGCGAACCTCCTGACCCGCAAGCTGAACAAGCTCAGTCTCTACCCCCGCCGCCTCAAGCTCGGCCAGAACGGCCCTGAGCAGAAACGCGGTATTCCCCTCTTTCCTGGCGCTGCCGCTGAATGCTACAACCTTCATGTTTTATCTCCCTGAGTACTTATTTCTCAATAGACCAGAGCAAATCAGCGCCAGTCTTATCAGCGCCGACCTCGGTCTCCACGGAAAAACCCTTCCATAAATCATATCTGGCCTTGAATATTCCCGCAGAGGTAAACGGGTCATATCCATAACTGATATACAGATCCTTAGACAGTTCCTTACCGATCATCACCGATACATCTGAAGACTTTTCACCGCTCTCCACATAAATATCATCGAGGGCAAACTGGTTTTCCAGACGCGCGAGGATATCTTCCACAAATGCCCCGCCCCGCGTCAAACCAAGACCTGTAGCCACTGCCCCCACCGTATTGC
>CAITDH010000046.1 GCA_903891045.1 uncultured Desulfobulbaceae bacterium
GGGAAGGTGGCTTGAAAAAAGTCCCCTCTCCCTGAGGGAGAGGGTTAGGGTGAGGGGGAAAAGCCTGATTGTAGCTCCTGCTGTCCCCCTCATCCGGCCTTTGGCCACCTTCTCCCTCAGGGAGAAGGATTAATCATCAAAATATGTATGCACAAATACGCCTCCGATTTTTTTACAGGTAGGGCCCTTTCATCCCTAAACCCTTCAACCGCTACTCATTATGTCCAAGATCCGCATCCTTCCTGAACAACTGGCCAACCGTATCGCCGCAGGCGAGGTAGTCGAACGTCCGGCCTCAGTGGTCAAAGAACTGCTCGAAAACAGCCTGGATGCAGGCGCCAGCCGGGTTGAAATCGAGATCGAGGGCAGCGGCACCCGGCTGATCCGGGTCATCGACAACGGCGAGGGCATGGATGAGGACGACATGCTCCTCTGCCTGGAACGACACGGCACCTCGAAGATCGCTACCGATCAGGATCTGGCCGCCATCAGCTCACTTGGCTTCCGGGGCGAGGCCATCCCCTCCATCGGCTCGGTGTCGCGGATGACCATCACCTCCCGCCTCCAGGATGCCCCTCTTGGTACCAGGGTCGTGCTCGACTATGGGAAGGTGATCAAGGTGCACGAGATCGGGTGCAGCCGCGGCACCATCTTTGAGATTCGCAATCTCTTCGGCAACACCCCCGCCCGCCGGAAATTCCTGCGCACCAGCAGAACGGAACTGGCCCATATCGAGGAGGTGGTCAAGAGCTACGCCCTCGCCGCGCCCGCCATCGCCTTTATCCTGCGCGTCGATGAACGGGAGGTCCTTCATTTTGAGGCAAGCCAGTCCCTGCCGGATCGACTGGCCGCCATCCTCCATTATCAGGGGTCGTTCATGGAGGTGGGAAAGGCCGACAAGAATGACTATCACGCTGCCGCCGGCCGCTCTTCATCCATCCCTGGAGCGAGCGGCACTGGGCCGTCCATGGCCTGCGTCCACGGCTGGCTCCTGCCCCCGGATGCAATCGTGGCGGGCTCGGCCGGGATCCGGCTGTTGGTCAATGGCCGGGCCGTCCGTGACCGGATGATCGTCCATGCTGTTGCTGAGGGGCTGCGCAATTTCCTGATGAAAGGGAGGAACCCGGCAGGCCTCATCCACCTGCGCCTGCCGCCGGAGGACGTGGATGTCAATGTCCATCCAACCAAGCAGGAGATCCGTCTGCGCGACAGCCAGGCCATCCATCAAATGATCAGTCAGGCGGTGGAGCAGGCGATGCAGGGGCATCAAAAAAAGCTCCAGTCCACCCTCTTCCGGGCCGCACCTTTGCAAGACCATAGGCCACAGCCGGAACCAGCCTCCCAGCCGGTATCATGGCAGGATAAGCCGCCGACAACATCCCTTCTTTTTCCGTCCGCCCCCAAACCATTTTACCCGGAATCGCCCGCACCAGCAGCCGCTGCGCCCTCATTGCAGACCGCGGAACCGGTTGCCGCTTCTTTTTCGCCCACCCCCCAGCCTGCCCCAACAACGCAGCAGACCCTGCCGGTGGCAAAGGCTCCGGGCCATGGTCTCAAGATCATCGGCCAATACGACAATCTCTACATCTTCTGCCAGTCAGAAAACGGCGACCTCCTGGTGGTGGATCAACATGCCGCCCATGAACGCCTTCTCTTTGAGGATCTAAAAAGACAGTTCATGCAGGGACATATCGCCAGCCAGACCCTGCTTTTTCCGGCAACCGTCGAGCTTTCGATTGCCGAAACCGAATGCGTGGAACACCATGGTGCCGAGATCAGACAGATGGGTTTTACAATCCGCGAATTCGGAGGCAACTCCTTTATCATCTCCGCCGTTCCGGCCATGGCCGGTCAGTGCAATCCGGGGGAACTCTTTGTCGATATCCTGGCAAGGTTCGGCAACGCCGACGAGAAAAAAGGGAAAGGTTCCATCCTTGATGACATCCTGGCCTCCATGGCCTGCAAGGCGGCGGTGAAGGCCGGTGATCGGCTGCACGCACTTGAGATCGATGCCCTGCTCACCCGCATGGCCCGCGCCGACCTCTTTTCCCATTGCCCCCACGGACGGCCGGTCCTGAAACATTTCACTGCCACGGAGGTCAAAAAATGGTTCCACCGCACATGACAGCAGAGCAAGTCACTCCTACTCAAGCCATCCTGTGTGGCCGCATATCCTTCATCCTCCTTCTGATTGTCACCCTCTTTTTCTCCGGCTGCGCCAAACGACAACTCGGCCCAAGCGGCGAGACAAACAGCCGGGTCATAGAAACCACCGGCTACTGCGGTTGCTCCCAATGCTGCGGCTGGGAGCGCGGCAACTGGTACTTTCTCAAGCTCGACTTCTGGAACCGCTACGTCAACTATGGGAAATATGCCGGACGCCCCTACACCGGCCTGACCGCCAGCGGCACCACCCCCACTGAGCCCCGGCCCGGCTTCTTCTCGCTCGACTCCCTGGAACGGCCGTGGATGATCCCCACCCGCCTGATCCTCTTTCCCTGGTATTTCCTGCCCGAAAAAGGTACCATCGCCGCCGACACCAAGTATTATCCCTTTGGCACCCGCATGTACATCCCCGGCTATGGCTGGGGGGTGGTCGAAGACAAAGGCGGAGCGATCAAAGGAGCTGACCGGATCGACCTGTTTTTTGATTCGCACGAGGACGCCATTCACTGGGGCAGAAGAAAGGTAAACGTCGAGATTGAACGCCACTGAGGATAACCCTCCTCAACCACAGGAGTATACCGCTATAATGAATCAAGAACTGCAACAGATCTTTGCCAATGCCCCGTTCGCCATTTCCTTTGTTGACAAGGAAATGCGGGTAATACGGCTGAACCCAGTAACCGAGGCCCTGGTTGGCATGAAATCAGAAGAGGCCAAAGGCCGGCACTGCTATGAGTGTTGGGGACAATATGCCAGCGACAAGACCAGGCACGGGACAGAAAAGATCTGTGATGCCTGTCAGGTGCCAGCGACCTTGCAAGATGGTAGAAAATATTCCTATGAAAGAAAGGTTGGCGATAAATTTATAGAGACTATCACCAGCCCTGTCCGGGATCTGAATGGTGAAATTATCGGGGCAATGGAAGTCGCTATTGATATTACCGAAAGAAAAAATGCCGAGGATAAACTGGCACAGCACCGCGAACAGTTGCAGCAATTGTCTTCACGCCTGATCGAGACCGAAGAAATGGAGCGCCGCCATATTGCCAGGCAGTTACATGATCAAATCGGTCAACAACTTACCGCTCTCGGTCTTAACCTGCATATTCTGGGGCAGAGTGTCACGCCGAAGCAACGCCAACGTATCGATGACTCGCTTGAGCTGATTGTCACCATGACCGGGCAGGTGCGCGACATCATGGCCGACCTCAGACCGCCGGTCCTTGACGACTATGGTCTACGGGCGGCCTTACGTTGGTACAGTTCTGTCTTTACCAAACGAACAGGGGTGAAGGTCATCGTTCATGCCAGGATTCCCCGTCTGTCCGCCAACCTGGATATAACCCTGTTCCGCATCACTCAAGAGGCTTTGAATAATGTGATCAAACATACCCAGGCAACCGAGGTGGAAATTCATGGTTCCATGGAGGGCAAGATTTTGTCTCTAGCCATACACGACAATGGTTGCGGCATTCAGGGCATAGACGAAAAAGGGCAGCCGTCTGAATTCCACACATGGGGCCTGCTGTCCATGCGGGAGAGGATTGAATCGTTTGGCGGAAGACTGGTCATAGGTGCAAGGCCTGGGGGTGGGACAATCATTACCGTTGAGGTGCAGATATGAATGTGCGGCTGGCCCTGGTGGATAATCATGCCATTATCCGGGAAGGGCTTTGCGCTCTGCTCGAACGGAATTCCTTTATTGAGATCGTTGGCGAGGCGGCAACAGGTCGTGAATGTCTGGCCAGGATCGAAGAATGGCAACCGGATGTGGTGATTATGGATATCGCCATGCCCGATCTCAATGGCATCGAAACCACACGGCTCATAAAAGAACAGTGGCCGCAGGTCAA
>CAITDH010000047.1 GCA_903891045.1 uncultured Desulfobulbaceae bacterium
ACGCTATCTGGCCCTCATCCCCAATATCCTGTCTACCTTACGACTGGGTCTGGCCTGTATCTTTCCTTTCTGCCCGGAGGAGCTGTGGATCTGGCTTATTCTTGGCAGCGGCGCCAGTGATTTTCTGGACGGCTGGTGCGCCAGACGCTGGAAGGTAGCAAGCTGGCAGGGAGGATTACTGGATGCCATTGCCGACAAGATGTTCATGCTCGTGACCATGACCACCTTTGCCATGACCGGCAAATTCCCCATCTGGTGGATTCCGGCAGTGATTGCCCGCGATCTGACCGTTGGCATTGCCGCCGGGTATGCCGCACTAATCCGCTCCTGGGATTCGTTTCGCGACATGGGGGCACGATGGTCAGGCAAGCTGGCAACCGCGGGACAATTTATCCTGCTGCTCACCGTTGTCCTTTTTCCAGGGGCAATCCCGGCTGCCCTCCTGGTTACCGTCCTTTGCAGCGTCATTGCCGCCGGTGATTACGGCCTGCTCTTTTATCAGGCGCTTCGCCAGCGGAATAGTCGGGTTGAAACCTGACTTTAGGCTGAAGGCTGAAGGCTGAAGGGAATTTTACGCAAGTCCTGCCAATAACCCCACCTTCGGTCTTCAGCCTTTAACCTTCAGCCTTTTCCAGAAAAAATAACATGATCGCGGCAGCCATACCTATTCTCTCTCTTGTTCTCTTTCTCTTGTGGGTCAACGGACTCCCCCCTTTGATCAGCATGCTCTGCGGCAACCGCTGGAACAGGCCGCTTGATGGCGGCAGGGTCTGGCAAGGCCAGCCCATCTTCGGGCCGCACAAGACCATCCGCGGCATTATCTCCAGCCTGCTCGGGGGAATCATAGTCGCCCCCCTGCTAGACGTTGCCTGGTGGGTTGCCGCCATTGCCGCCTTGCTGGCCATGAGCGGCGACCTGTTATCCAGCTTTATCAAACGTCGCCGCACTCTGAAAAGCGGCTCAGAAATCGTCATTCTCGATCAACTCTTCGAATCCCTATTCCCCACCCTATTCCTTGGGGCTATTTTAAATCTCACATGGGGGCAGATCGCGGCAATCCAGCTCTTGTTTATCACTATTGCCTACTGGAGTTCCCGCTTCTGGCACTTTATCCTCAACCGGCCGCCGCTTACCAATTATCCGCGCCAAGTCCGCTCCACAGTACGCCTGCGGGAATGGCGAGCCTGCCATACCCCTCTCGCCCGCTGGCAATCCTTATTCAACCTAACCAGCTTCTTGTACGATCTGGTATTTCTCACCGCCGTATTCAAGATAACAGGCCTCTATGAAAAAGGTAAACGCAATGCCCTCAAGATCGAGGTGGTGGAAAAAACCTTCTGCTTCCCAACGCTGCCTGACTCCTTTGACCAGTTTCGCATCCTCCTGCTGACCGATCTCCACCTGGACGGACTTGAGGGTCTGACCGACACCCTCATCAATCACCTCCAAGACATTGAGGTCGATCTCTGCCTGATCGGCGGGGATATCCGCATGCAGACCTATGGGCCCATCGCCCCCTGCCTCAGGCACCTGCGCCGCCTCCTGCCCCATATCCGCGCGCAGCATGGCCTGCTCGGCGTGCTCGGCAATCACGACTGTCTGGAGATGACCCCGGATTTCGAGGAGGCAGGTCTCATCGTACTGATCAACGAATCATGGCCCATTGACCGGAACGGCGAACAGATCTGGGTAGTTGGCGTTGATGA
Organism: uncultured Desulfobulbaceae bacterium; assembly: GCA_903891045.1. GTDB lineage: Bacteria > Desulfobacterota > Desulfobulbia > Desulfobulbales > Desulfocapsaceae > UBA2270. The sequence continues at coordinate 1,707 of CAITDH010000047.1, forward strand.
TCCCCATTTCTACAAGACGGCAGATGCCCAAACTGCCTTCCGTGATGTGCCGGCTAAGGCCTTCACCATCTTCCTGGCCCACTCCCCGGAGACATACCAACAAGCGGCGCAATGCCAGGCCCAACTCTATCTCTGCGGCCACACCCACGGCGGGCAGATTTGCCTGCCAGAGCGGGGCCCCATCCTCACCAACTCCAGGGCGCCCCGCTTTACAGCATCGGGGAGCTGGCAGTACCAGAATATGACGGGCTATACCAGCCGGGGTGCCGGCCCATCCGGCATCCCCTTGCGTTTTAACTGCCCCGGCGAGATCTCACTTATCACCCTGGTCAAGGGTGAGCTCAAGGCAGCAAAAATGCCGTTTCAGCGGAATAAATGCATGCCATAATACATGGTTGAAAAAAATATCCACTTTTACCTGACCACATCACTTTTAACTACAAATCGTTTAACAGACAGAATAAGCTCAAGAAAGTCCATATCCTCGCGGAGCGATCATCTCATAAAGCTTCCCTAACTGTTGCTGTATCTCATTGAAAATTTTTCTTGCTTCCGGTACGCTGATCCCTCCTTTCTGGTATATCTCCTTTTGTTTTGATTTTTTTTTTGGCGATTATCAAATCGTGTTAAAAGGGAACACACCTTTTTCTTGCCCCAAATTTATATAAAATATTTTACTCATGTCCCCTATGAACTCCAATAAAGCCGAAACCAGCGCCAAAAATACAAATCATATCCAGCAGGTAGAAGAATGCGTCGCCTTCCTGCAAAAGAAGTTGCCCTTTATCCCGCCCCTGGTGATCCAACTTGGGACCGGCCTCGGCGATCTGGCCGGGCAGATGCAGCCGTCACTGATCCTGCCATACCACGAGATCCCGCACTTTCCCTGCTCCACGGTGAGCAGTCATCAGGGCAACCTTATTGTCAGCCATCTTCACGAAACCACGGTGATCATCCTCCAGGGCCGCTTCCATTGCTACGAAGGATACTCCAGCAAAGAGGTAGCCTTTCCCATCCGCGTCCTGTCCCTGCTCGGGGTTCACACATTAATCCTGACCAATGCGGCGGGCGGGCTCAATCCGGCCTTTGCACCCGGCTCCATCATGATCTTCCGCGATCACCTGAACCTGCTGGGCGACAACCCCCTGCACGGCCCCAATGTCGATGCCTGGGGGCCGCGCTTTCCCGATTTCTCGGTTCCCTATGCGCCGGAGCTGATCGCGCTTGCCCAGGAGAGTGCCCAAAGCTGCGGCCTTGATAAGGTAGTCACCGGCGTCTATGCCTGCATCCCCGGCCCCAGCCTGGAAACCCCTGCCGAAACCCGCTGGCTGCGGGGCTGCGGAGCTGATGCCGTCGGCATGTCTTCCATCCCGGAGATCCTTGTCGCCCGCCATGCCGGCATGGATGTCCTGGGGCTGTCGGTGATCTCCAATGTCAATGATCCCGACAATCAACAGCCGATCATCCTCGAAGAGATCATTGCCGCCGCAGCCGCGGTGGGACCACAACTGGAACGTCTTATTATCGAGATCATCAGGAGAAGATATGCTCAAGACAGAATACGCTGATCTGCTCATCACCGGCCTTTGGCTTCTGCCCACCTCCCGGCAGGAGGACGCTATCGCGGGTGGCGGCGTGGCCGTGGCTGGAGACCGCATCGTCGCCATCGGAGAGGCCGGCGGGCTTGCCGCCCGCTACCCCCAAGCTCGGCGCATCCATGAGGAACATGGCCTGATCATGCCCGGTCTGATCAACACCCACACCCACGCCCCCATGGCCTGTTTCCGGGGACTGGCCGATGATCTGCCGCTCATGACCTGGCTCCAGGAACATATCTTTCCCGCAGAGGCCATGCTCACGCCCGAAATCGTCTACCACTCCACCCTGCTGTCGCTGGCCGAGATGATCAAGTCGGGCACTACCAGCTTCTGCGACATGTACCTTTTTGCCAAGGAGGTGGCCCGGGCCACCGAAGAGTCCGGGATGCGCGCCTGGATCGGCGAGGTGCTCTACGACTTCCCCTCGCCCAATTACGGCGCATTGGAAAACGGCTTTGCCTATGTGGGTGAGATGTTCGCCCTCTATCAGGGACACCCCCTGATCACCATCACCGCCGATCCCCATGCGGTGTACACCTGCTCGCCTGAACTTCTGCAGCGACTGGGCACCTTGGCCCATGACCACAACTGTCTCTATGTAATCCACCTCTCCGAGAACGCGGCCGAGGTCGCCACCTGCCGGGAGCGTTACGGCTGCACGCCGGTTCAGCATCTGGACACGATGGGCCTTTTAAATGAGAGAACCCTGGCGGTCCACTGTGTCATACTGGAGGATCAGGATATCGAAATCCTGGCCAGACGCGGAGTCAAGGTAGCCCATTGCCCGGAATCCAACATGAAGCTCGCCTCCGGCGCCGCCCCGGCAGTCCAGATGCTCAAGGCCGGGATCACCCTGGGGCTGGGCACCGATGGCAGCGCCAGCAACAACGATGTGGACATGTTCGGCGAGATGAACACGACAGCCAAGCTCCATAAGGTGATCCAGATGGACCCCACCGCCATGAATGCCGAAACCACCCTCCATGCCGCCACCCTCGGCGGAGCAGCCTGCCTGCACGCCGAGACCGAGATCGGCACCCTGACCATCGGCAAAAAGGCCGACATCATCGTCCTTGATCTGAATCAGCCGCATCTGACCCCTCTCTACAATATCCCCTCCCATCTGGTCTATGCGGCACGGGGGGCGGATGTGATCCATTCCGTCATCAACGGCAGGCTGGTCATGTATAACCGTCAACTCCTGACCTTGGACGAAAAGGCTATTCTGGCCAGGATGGGGGAGATCAGCCGGGGCATCCTGACCGCGAGAAATCGTTGACTTTCTGACCAAACTGCTCTAAACTCTCTGATTACTTGTCTCCCATCGGATTGTTCCGATACAACTGTCCTTTTCGCCATATGAGGTGTCATTATGTTTGGACTTGGAATGCCGGAACTTCTTGTTATTCTGGTTATTATTATTATTGTCTTTGGCGCGGGCAAACTTCCTGAAATTGGTTCCGGGATTGGCAAGGGGATTAAAAATTTTAAGAATGCCACAAAAACAGAAGACGAAAAGAAAAAGATAGACGATGAGACCAAAGGTGGTTCTGCCACTTGATCCATCAAAAACACATCCCATCATCCTCGTTTCATAAACTTTCACCATATTTTTATAGGAGCATACTATGTTTGGACTTGGAACCCCTGAACTGATCGTTATTCTAGGCATTGCCTTTCTTGTTTTTGGCGGCAAAAAACTTCCTGAAATTGGTTCCGGCCTCGGCAAGGCCATCTCCTCTTTCAAAAATGGCCTCAATGAAGTGGATAAAAGCGGCAAGGATCTTGTAAACGGAATTCCCGGAGTAAAGGAAGTCGCATCAGTTAAAGAGCAGGTACAGCAGGTTAAGGATCTGGGTAACATTCTGAAGTAGCGGTTGCCACCGTCAAGATAAAGTTTTCTCTCCACAAACACTGCCTGAAAAAGAGGCTGGATGATTCATGTAAAGAATAATCCAGCCTCTTTTTATTTTTTCACACTTTTTCCTGATTCGCCCCTAAGCCGCCCTACTTAAACAACATGGCCACCTGAATGGCCAGAGCGGCATAAAGGGCCGTAACGAAATAGTTATAAAAGAGACCAATTATTTCGTAACAGCCCCTAAAGAAAAATCACTCCCCTGCCGATAGATAAGATATCTATCCTGCAATGATATCTCTCAGTAGCCAAGGAAGGCTTACTGTGACTATCACCAGCAACACCACCCCATTCGTTGTTCATGAAAGCCAGGGAGGGCCCACCATGAAGATCGCCGATTCCGCCATCAATCTCTATTCCCAACATCTTTCCGTTGAACAACACCAGAAACAAGAGTCTCTTACCGTCTGGCAGCAGGGGCAGGAGCGAAAAACCGTCACCGACAATGACGGTACAGGGCGTGAACTCAAGATACAGCAATTGGCCATATCCCAACAGTCCACCAAGGTATCCATTTCCGCTGAGGCACAAAAAGCACAATCGGTCAATGACGTGGCTGCCCCCACCACTGAAGAAGATGACGTCATGGGCAATCTGAATATGCGGATACTCAAGGCCCTGTTCGAACGTATCACCGGGAAAAAATTTCATCTGACCACCTCGAAAAACGCGGGAGCACCGGTCACAACCAGTGCAGTGGCACCCACCGGAACGACGCCACCAGCAACCAGTGCCCCGGCCAATCCTGCCCCGCAGGGATCGGGGCTTATCTATGATTATTCCGAGTCATATCATGAAGCTGAGACAACGAGCTTTAGCGCCGATGGCAAAATTGTCACAGCCGATGGCAAAAAGATCGATTTTTCCGCACAACTGAACATGAGCCGTGATTTTTCCACAGAGCAGAGCGTGAATATCAAGGCAGGAGACGCCCTGAAAGACCCGCTGGTGATCAACTTTGACGGCAAGGCGGCAGAACTCACCCAGACGAAATTCAGCTTTGACATCAATGCCAACGGACAGAATGATCAGATCTCCTTTGTCGGCAGCAACAGTGGTTTTCTGGCCCTGGACAAAAACGGTGACGGCAAAATCAATAACGGCTCGGAACTGTTCGGCACCCAAAGCGGCAACGGCTTCAGCGACCTGGCTGCCTATGACCAGGACGGTAACAAATGGATCGATGAGAACGACGCCATCTACTCCAGCCTGCGGATCTGGAGCAAGGACGCCGCAGGCAAGGACAGCCTGGTGTCCCTTGGCCAGAAAGGGATAGGGGCGATCTACCTGGGGAATATCAGCACCCCTTTCTCGATCAAGGATACGGAGAACACCCTCCAGGGTCAGGTTCGCGCCAGCGGCATCTTTGTCAATGAAAATGGCACGGTGGGCACCATTCAGCAGGTAGATCTGGTGGCCTGATTACAAATTACTTATCCACGTTATCACCCGCAGGGACGGACTTCTACGCACACGCTTTGTAGGAGCCCGTCTCTGCGGGCGGCCATCAATTGAGCACTCATCTTTTCCCCTCCTTCATCCCCCTCGCACTCATCTCAAAAAAGCATCGACACAAAAACCGGGCAGACTTCACAAGGGTTGCAAATTGAGCCCGGATATGCTACCCAGAAAGTTCATTTCGTAACATTTCCAGGCCGCAGTCCAAGACCACATCAAACTACCTCAAAGGAGAATACCGTGATCAAGAAAATAGTCCTTCGCGATGATGAGATGCCCACCCAATGGTATAACGTGGTTCCCGATCTCCCAGGCGGGTTGCTGCCGCCGCTCGATCCTGTCACCAAACAGCCCATGGGGCCGGAAAAGCTG
>CAITDH010000048.1 GCA_903891045.1 uncultured Desulfobulbaceae bacterium
GAGGCCATCGACACGGTGGTGGGTGCGGTCAAACGGGCGCGGGCAGGGCTCAGCCATCCCCAGTCGCCCACCGGCTGTTTTCTCTTTGCCGGGCCCACCGGAGTGGGCAAGACCGAGGTGGCCAGGCAGCTGGCCCAGACCCTGGCCATCCATTTTGAGCGTTTTGACATGAGTGAATACATGGAGAAACATGCAGTCGCCCGCCTCATTGGCGCGCCTCCCGGCTATGTGGGCTTTGATCAGGGCGGACTGCTCACCGAGGCCATCCGCAAACATCCCTATTCGGTGCTCCTGCTGGATGAGATCGAAAAGGCCCATGCTGATATCTTCTCCATCCTGTTGCAGGTGATGGACCATTCGACCCTGACTGATAACTCGGGGCGCAAGGCGGATTTTCGCAATGTGATCCTGATCATGACCACCAATGCCGGGGCCCGGGAGATGAGCAGCACCCCCATCGGCTTTATGTCCGAGAAAAAGGGACGCGATCAGAAGGCGGTCAAGAGTCTGTTTGCCCCCGAGTTCCGCAACCGGCTGGATGCGATCATCTCTTTTGGGGCCTTGAGCGCCGAGTCGGTGGAAAGGGTGGTGGACAAGATGATTGCCGAATTGCAGGCGCAACTGGCAGAGCGCAAGGTGACCATCACCTTGACCCCCGACGCCCGTAAGTATCTGGCCACCAATGGCTATGATCCTGATTATGGCGCCAGACCGCTGCGCCGGATGATCATGAAGGAGATCGGTGATGTGCTCACCGATGAGATCCTGTTTGGTGCCTTGGTGCGCGGCGGTGAGGCCCAGGTGGATCTGCGGGAGAAAAAACTGGTCTTCACCTATCTGGCCAAGGGAGGCGAGTTGACAGGGACAAGGTAAAAGTTGATGCAACTTTACCTTTGAGCTGTCCACCTCGTTTCTATGATTACCTTTGATATCGCCATTCTGCTTGCCGCAGGCCTGCTGGCAGCAAAGTTGTGTCAACGATGTTATCTCCCTTCGGTCACTGGGTATATCCTGGCCGGTCTCTTGCTCGGTCCCAGTGGATTTGGTCTGATCACTCAGGAATCGCTGGGCAAGAGCCTGGATCATTTCACCGATATTGCCCTGATGCTGATTGCCTTTGGGGTTGGTGAGCATATTGAGCTGAAGAAGCTGCGTGCTGATGCCCGGAGTGTCATCTGGATCGGGGTGTGTGAGGCATTGAGCGCCTTTGTTCTTGTTGCTCTGGCGGTCTTTTTGATTATCCAGGTCACTGGATTTCAGGTTGCAGGTTGGCGGCCCTCAGATTATCTGGTGCTTGCCGTTCTGCTGGGGGCGGTGGCCGCATCCGGGTCTCCGGCGGTAACACTTCTGGTGGTCAGAGAACTCAAGGCCAGCGGCACCCTGACCGCATCGCTTCTGGCGGTCGTGGCCATTGACAGCGGTCTGGCTATCATGATTATCGGCCTGGCCGTGTCCCTGGTCCACAACATCCTGGGACAGGCCGGAGAATCCCTCTTTCTTGTTGCCGGTTCCGGGCTTTTGGAGATAGTGGCGTCTCTTTTTCTTGGTATCTGTACCGGACTCTGTCTTGATCTGGCCGCCAGGAAGCTCAAGAATAAAGGGGAAATTTTGATCGGAGGGCTGGCCCTGCTGCTTCTTTGCAGCGAGTTTGCCCGCTACCTGAATCTGTCGCCGCTGCTGGCTGGAATGGCTGCCGGTTTCAGTCTGGTCAATCGGGCGGAACGGGATGTTCGTATCTTCCGGGCCTTGAACAGTTTTGAACCGCCGATCTATGTCCTTTTTTTTACCCTGGTGGGTACCCGTTTTGATGTGAAGGCATTGGGTACGGCAGGGCTTATCGGGGTGGTCTATTTTCTGGCCCGGATTGGCGGCAAGGTCCTTGGCGTGATCGTGGGGGGGCGTATGGGCCTGGCACCATTGCTGGTTCAGAAATACATGGGCGTGGCCCTGGTTCCTCAGGCGGGAGTTGCCATCGGTCTTATTTTCTTTCTTGCTGGTGATTCGACTCTGGCGGCGTATTCGGCAATCATAACCCCGGTTGGTTTGACCGGGGTTTTCCTGTCTCAACTGATCGGTTCTTTTTGTACCCGTTTTGCCGTGACCCAGGCCGGAGAGGCACATGGAATTATCAAAAAACAGGCGCCGACACTGTGTGATGGGCTTTCGGCCAAGGCCTGTGAGCTGCACCTGAAATCGGCCAAGGGGGTGCGGATTATCCCCTGGGTCTGGTCCAAACTGCTCCCACATAATCCGGTGCAGGGCGTGGTGGTCTTTGGGGCGGCTCATCATAAAACGGTAGCCGGGCTTGCCCGTTTTGCCACCATATTTGCCCATTATTGTCATGCCCTGCCCATGGCTGTCCGGGTGCAGGGTCCAGGGCAGGCCATACCGCCAAGGCTGTTTCAGGCCGAGCAGGAGGAGGTCGCCAGCATGGGCTATCCTCTGGCCACCGAACTGGTGCCCGACGCCAGTGTCGCCTCGGGCCTTGTGGCTGCGGTTGAATATAATATGGCCCATGCCGTCTTTCTTGGCTATCCCCTGGAGGGCGAGATCAGTCGCTTTCAGGAGGTGCTGGAAATCGTCGCCGGTAATGTCCTGTGTCCGGTGGTGGTGGTTCGTTTCTTTGGTGATCTCCATTCTGAACGTATTCTGGTTCCGGTTGTCGATATGGACGAGTTGGAAATCGTCTATCCACTGGTGGTGGCGCTCAATGCCATAGGCGAGCATCGCCTGGAGCTGTTGTATCTTCTGCAGTCTGGAGAACCGGTGAAACGTATGGCCGCAACGAAGCAGGCCGTGCAGGCGTGGTTTGCGTCCCGGGATGATCGGCTTGATATTGCGGTCAAGGTCGTGGCCACGGATGCACGGGTGCAGACGATCCAGGAGGAGGCCCAGAAATATGATCTGGTGGTCATGGGGGCCTCCAGAAACCGGGGCCTCAAGAAATTTTTCTTTGGTTCGCTGGCCGATGCCGTTGCCCATGATCTGCCAAAAACCCTGCTCATTGTCTATAGCCCAGAGAATGTTTAGGAGCCGTTACGAAATAACCACTGCCTTTATGACCATTTCGTTACGGCTCCTTATGCCGTTTTTGCCATCAAGATGACGGTATTATTTTGTTACAACGGCTTAGTGCCGGAAGTGAGCTTTCAATTTCATAAGTCTAATAAACAGGAGTAAAATTAAATGGAGAGTGTAATTAGCTGGCTGGTGGAGAGTATTGGAGCCATGGGCTATCCGGGGATCTTTATCCTGATGGCGATGGAGAGTTCGGTCATCCCGATCCCCAGTGAGCTGATCATGCCTCCTGCCGGGTATCTCGCTCAGGCCGGGCAGATGAACATCGTGATTGCCATTCTCTGCGGTACTTTTGGCAGTCTTTTTGGGGCCTATGCCAATTATTTTGCCGCCCGTTATCTGGGGCGGCCGCTTGTCCTGAAGTATGGCCGCTACGTCTGGATTACCGAGGAAAAGTTTTTGAAGGTTGAGACATTTTTCTTGAAGCATGGTGAGATTTCGACCTTTATCGGACGGCTTCTGCCGGTAGTGCGTCACCTGATTTCGCTGCCGGCGGGTCTGGCCGGGATGAATCACCTGAAGTTCTCTCTCTATACCTTGCTGGGGGCGGGGATCTGGGTGACGATCCTCACCTGGATCGGTTATTTTATCGGCCGCAATCAGGCCCTGATCATGCGGTATTCGCACCAGGCCTTGTACGGGGCGCTTGTTTTTTCTGCCGTGCTCATCGTTGTTTATGTGAAGTTGCAGCCGAAGAGGGAAAAACAGGGAAAGGCATGATGAGAGAAGAACAACGCGATATTGAGTAGGCGTAGATATGAAAGTTTTGCATCGTCCCGGCCTGTTCCTTGCCGTAGTGCTTCTTCTGCAGAGTGTTTTCCTTAACGCTTGCCAGGCTCAACGCCCTGTGAGTGTCAAGTCGTCTGCTGAGAAGCCGCAAAATGCAAGCCCTGGCAGATTGGCAGAAAATGTTTCCTCAGGTTCTCGTATTCCCCTCCAGGAATCGGAGGAAATTGTCACCCTGCACAACACGATCCGGGCGGAAGTGGGTGTCGGACCTGTGCGCTGGTCAGAAAAACTGGCTGGTTATGCCCAGCAATGGGCTGATCATCTTGCATCCTCACGGTGCGAGATGGAGCATCGTCCCCGTGCCAGGAAGGGGCAGGAGGAATATGGCGAGAATCTTTTTATCGGAACCGCCCGTTATTATGGCACATCGGATGCGGTCAGGGCCTGGGCCGCGGAAAAGCCTAAGTATCATGGTGGTGCGCTTCAATCTTCGCACTGGTCGGCTGCCGGTCATTATACCCAACTTGTCTGGCAGGATACCCAGCAGATTGGCTGTGCTACCGGGTTGTGTAAGGGCAAACTGATTGTGGTCTGCAACTACGATCCGCCGGGAAATTTCTTAGGCCAGAAACCCTATTAATAATCCCGGAAATATTTTACGGTCGGAAACCAGAGAATGCAGTTCATGATTTTGCGTAACTCTTGGTTGTGACCTTTTTTTAATCCCTCTTGATGCGGCCTTGAGCGGGAAATCCAATGAATATTATCCGCCACCAGAATGGAAATCCCCGTGAGTTTGACCCCTGTAAGCGCCCAGACGCCAGCCGAAAAAACGGCCTTTACCATCCTGATTATGATCAGTGTCTGTCATCTTCTCAATGACATGATGCCGACCCTGTTGTCAGCGATCTCTCCGTTGCTCCAGACGAGGTATGGCTTGAGCTTTGCCCAGATCGGGGC
>CAITDH010000049.1 GCA_903891045.1 uncultured Desulfobulbaceae bacterium
CTGCAACTTCAGTCCAAAAACTGCATCACAATATCATTTAAAGGGAATAAGAGCAAGAAGAGCCATGATTGCACCCAATAATGATCCGGAACAGATAGAAAATCCTGAACAAACTCCCGGAACAGCAGCTGAGCAATTCAATACCCAGTCCCTGACCGGTCATCTGCGTGACCTGCGCTCCTGCCTTATTATCTCCCTGGCTGCCATCGTTGTTGGTTTTACCGGGGCGTATAACTATGTCGAAGCCATTGGAGTCTGGTTCTTCAAGCCACTCACCGATGTCCTGCCCCAAGGCTCATCCCTGATCTTTACCTCGTATCAGGAAGGGTTTTTTTTTATCTAAAGCTCGCCGTAGTCTGTGGTCTGCTTCTAGCCAGTCCGGTCATTTTTTATCAGATCTGGCGTTTTCTGGCCCCTGGTCTGTACAAACATGAAAAACGCGTGCTGCTGCCCTTTTCCTTTCTTTCCACTATCTGTTTTTTGAGTGGCGCGACTTTTGGTTATTTTGTCGTCTTTCCACCTGCCTTCCGTTTTCTTGTTGGGTATAGCAATGATTTTCTGATGTCAATGCCGGCTGTCACCGAATATTTTTCCTTGGCCCTCCATCTGCTTATTGCCTTTGGGGTCATCTTTGAAATGCCGGTGCTGATGGTTTTTTTGGCCAAGATCGGGGTTGTTGATCTTGCTTTTTTGAATCGTAATCGCAAGTATGCTATTCTTATCAATTTTATTATTGCGGCGATCTTAACGCCAACTCCTGATGTCGTAAATCAGTTTATGATGGCGGTGCCCTTGATGATCTTGTATGAAATCAGTGTCGTTGCCGTGTGGCTCTTTGGCCGGAAAGGCTTTGCCGATTTTCAGCCGGGCTCTGCCTCGTCGGGAAAGGCTGGTGTCGAAGAATAATGGTTGTGCCTGGAAAAGGTTGATTATGCCCTCATCTGCTGGACTCTTTTATTGGGGTACGCTATAAGAAGAGGCGGTGATTTTTCCCTTGATTATATGAACTGGAGGTTATGATGAGTGTTACCGGAGATTTTGCAAAGGCCTTGGAGATTGGACGTCCCCCTAATATTCAACAGTTATTTCCCCATTCCCGCGCCCTGCTGGTCAGCGGCAAGGTGATTGACCGCGCCATGCGGGTCAAGGGCGGGGCCATGACCATGGCTGCCAATGGTCGTAATCTTTTTATCATCCGCGGTGCCTTGCAGGCAGCGCAACGGGCTGATGCCGCGTTGATCATTGAGATTGCCCGATCTGAAGGCGGCGCCTCTGCCTATTGTGCCGTGAATTACTGGAATATCGCCCGGCAGGTGGACGCCATGTGCAATGAGCTGGGTATCACCGTACCGGTTGCCATCCATGCCGACCATTACGGGATTAAGAAGGAAGCGGATCTGCCCATGGCCAGAGTGGAAATTCCGACAATCTTTGAGGCGGGGATCACCTCGATTGCCATTGACGCCTCGCATATGCCTGATGATCTGAACCTGTTGGCCAATATTGAATTGAATGCCATGATTCCTGCATGGGCAGGACTTGAGACCGAGGTGGGTGAAATCAAAGGTTCGCAGGGGCTTTCCACCGTTGATGATGCCTCCTTCCTGATCAAAGGGCTGAACGCCCATGGGATCTGTGCCGACTGGATTGCCTTGAATAACGGGACCACCCATGGCCTTGAGGCCAGCAGTCAGGGAATCCAGGTGGAGTTGACCGCAGAGATTCACAGGGCCCTGGCCCCGTATGGCACCTCCGGCGCCCAGCACGGGACCTCCGGCAACAGCTCTGAGCGCCTCCGGGCCATTGCCAAACAGACCAGCACCACCAAGGCCAATGTGGCCACGGCCCTGCAGATGGTTTCCTGGGGGGTTGAGGTCAATGATTACGGCAATGCCATCCTCGATGACAACGGTAATTTGAAGAAGGTCAAGGGCGAAGGGGTCAGCGAGGAGATGTGGGCGCAAATGACGGCCTATGCCGAGGCCAAGGGCTGGAAAAGTGGCGACTACAAAAAGCTGAATCTGCCCTTTGAGCCCAGACTCCTTGGCCAGCCCCGGACAATCCGGGAGCGGATGGCCAAGCGGGTGGAGGATTTTGTCTATACCATGCTGACAGATGTGTTCTATGCCGGAGGCAGCGCCACCCTGGCCCGTGAGGTGATTCTTGAGAACGGTTCATATGATTTCGGCCCTAAAGTGGGTCGGATTGAAGACCCGTCGCAATGGACTAGGGAAATGATTGTTGAGCGTGCAAGAACGCTTGATGTAAACAAGGGGCCTGAAGGTCATTTTGATGATTGATTCCATCTCTCAAAAAGTCACATAGTGCTGAAATTATAGAGAAAATATAACGAAAAAGATGTAAGATGTGCAAGTAATTTCCAATAACCCCTGTCAAAGGCTTGCACATGATTCGATATACAAGTGAACGTCAGTTACCTCTGGATGGTTTTCTTCTACCATTTGGCGGAACATTGAATCCATCCAATCGATGGATCAAATTGAGTACCATCCCGTGGGATGATCTTGTCAAAGGTTACCATAACAAGATGAATGCGGATCAAGGTCGTCCTGCCAAGAATGGACGCCTGGTGATTGGCGCTGTGATCATCAAGCACAAACTGAATCTGAGCGATGAGGAGACGGTGCGGCAGATCCAGGAAAACCCGTATCTCCAGTATTTTGTTGGGTTTTCTCGTTATCAGGACAAACCGCCTTTTGTTCCCAGTTTGTTCGTCGAGATTCGCCGCCGAATGGGCAGTGAAGTGTTTGATGCTTTTGAAAAGGCTATCCTTGCCAGACTGGAAGAGTCACATACAAAGAAGGCTGCCGGTAAGAAGTCGCCTGCAGATTCTGGAACAAGATCTGGTGGATGTTCATCAAAGCAAGAAGAGAGTGTGTGTTGCAACACCAACCCCAATGTCAATGCGGCCGTGATTGATCCCGGAGATGAAGCTGTTGACCACAAGGTTAAGATTGTTATTGATGCAACCGTTGCCAAACGGCACCTTTGTTTCCCCACCAGGTATCACCGCAACGCTCACCAAGTCAGATGACAACTATACTTTGCAGGAGCGGTTCGGCGCCAAAATGGTTTTTGCCAAGGTTGCGGGAAAGAATTATCGAATCGCCTCCCAGCAAGATGTGGATGGCAACCAGACGCGACCTTCAGCTATACCAACGACAAACTGACCACTGTGGCCAACACCTTTGGCCATAGCCTGGGTCTGCAATATAATGGCGATGTAATCAGCTCAGTAAGCGACTC
>CAITDH010000050.1 GCA_903891045.1 uncultured Desulfobulbaceae bacterium
CCGATATCATGGAGGATGGCCGCCTTGCCGAGTTTTGCCCTCTCCTGGCTGTCAACGCCCATTGCCTTGGCGATCTTTTGACAATACCTGGCCACGCGCTCGGTGTGACCGGCGGTATAGGTGTCTCGCTGCTCGATCATGTTGACAAAGGTGTAGATTGTTTCCTGATAATTGGCTGTTCGTTCGAGATTCAGTCTGGCGATTTCTTCCCGGTGGCGAAAGGAGTCAATGGCAAAGCCAAGATCCCCGGCAAGTTCTTCCAACATGGCTATTTCTTCCTGTTCAAATCCATCTCGCAGCCAGGTGTAAACTGTAAGTGCACCCAGTGGTTCTGCCGATTGTCTGGCCCGTAGGGGAAGGGCGATGGCCGTTTGAAATCCTTTTATCTCCGCCTGGTTCCGCCAGGGAGTAAGATCCTGTCCATGATTACGGTCACTGATGATGGTGCTGTTTTCCCGAATGCATCTGGCCGTTGGACTAGCATAAAAAGGAATGGCTGTATCATTGACGTAATAGGGGGGAGGAGCCAGGTATTTTTCAAAAAACTCAGAACTGTATATTTTGTAAATTTCCTCTTGTTCCAGGAGACCAATCCAGGAAAAACCATAGTGTCCATGCTGGACGAAGAGTTCGCATGATTGTCTGAGCAGGATTTCCAGGTTGGGAGAGGTGATCAGGAGCTTGTTGATCTCAGCTACGGTCTGCAGGATACCCTTGAGATAGAGCTGTTGCTCAAGAAGGGTGTTGACCTTTGCTGCCCGCTCCGCCACCCTGGTCTCCAGGGTGATGTTTAACCGGTCCACTTCCTGCTTTTTCTTCTGCAGGATGCGATTTAGGAACAGAACGTACCAGGAAGCGGCAAGAACCAGGAAGACAGCCAGGCCCAGGATGGTAAATTGCCGTGAGTAACGGGAGAGGACATCGGTGAGGGAGAACTTTCCATAGTCTTTATAGGGGCCGATCTTCAGCTCCAGAAGACAGTCATGCACGGGCTGATAATTCAAGGGAATGGTCCAGCCTGCTGATTGGCTGGCCAGGGCCGCCGGATGGCTGCTCTCCATGGTCATCAGGGCTCCGGCAACCAGACGGGAAAGCCTGTCGGGGGTGGTCTTGATGGCGGCCATGGGCCATTCCGGGTAAAGCGCGGTGCTGAGCAGAAAGGGGAAGTCGCCTGCTGGCTGGGGGTTGAGAATCTTTACTTGATCCAGGCGGAAAGCGCCGGTCTCAGCCATGCGCTCCAGGGTGTCGGTGCGGGCGGTTCCGGCGTCAACCGTGCCGGCCAAAACCGCTTGGACTACACCTTCATGGGTGCCCGCATAGTGCAGAGACTGCAAGTCGGTGATCGGGTCAATCCCTTGTTTAAAAAGTTCCCGCCAGGCCACAATCCAGCCGCCAAAAGAAAGTGGGTCCACCGCCATGAAGGACTTGCCCTTGAGGTCGGGGAGGGTGTTGATGTCATGGCGGTCAGCCTTGGTGAAAATGACGCCGCCAAAGGTGGTGGTCTGTTGACCTGGAAGATTCTGGTTGATCAGGGTGGCAATCCGGCTGACCCTGTAG
>CAITDH010000051.1 GCA_903891045.1 uncultured Desulfobulbaceae bacterium
CTTCCTGACGAAACCGACGCACGCCAGCAAGGAAAAACACGCATTAATACCCAATGGAAACTGCGGGTTTTTGCAAAGTTAGAAGGTCCAGATCTAGATCTGACATATCGCGTACCTGTTTTCAAAACGAATGAAAGCGATCCGACGATCACCGATAAAAAAACCTCTGAACAAAGTCTCAACGCACTTCTACACGACAGTGGCGAACAGCGACGCGTGCGCATCGAAAATACAAACGGCATGACAACATACCTCTGCGATGCTCGGGGAATAAAGGTCAGCCTTGCCGTAGTTCCGGGAATCTTTGGAATAGTGATGATAGCGTTCGCGGTGATCATCCCTTGCAACGCACTTCCAAGTCTGGTGAAAGAAGTCCTGAAGCCAGCCGAGGGGTGGTATAACCTCTTTCGGCTACTTCCGCTGGCAATGACACTCGGCACCTGCTTTATGGTTATAGTTTTGGGACTATTCGGACTGTTGATGCTGTTCATCGCCTTACACGGCCTTGTGTCACGCCGTACGTGGATCTTTAACGGAAAAATTTACCAACACACACGCCTGCTAGGTGTTCCGTGGACACGAAGCTGTGCGTGCGCGAGCGTCACAGGTGTGAATGCGGGCGACGTAACATCCAACGGTGGCAAGACTTGGTACGATATTGTGATTGAACGAAACACCGCATCACGTTTCACTAAAGCCCCCTGGCGCTACCTATTCAGCCGTATCACCCTCGCCACTCAAGTTCCAACCTTGCGTGAAGCCGAAGAAGTCGCGGTCCGATTACGACATGAGTTGAATCTGCCAAGCGACAGATAACTCGCAATCACACCCAAAAGCTATACCTATTGCTTAGCCATCATTTTTCTCATAAACGGCACACCTCTGCGAGCCACGTCAAGCGGGTCAATAAATAAATCGCGCCAAATTTTCGTGGCTGCAGCAAGTCCAGGCAGGGAACGGCCAAAAGCCTCCAGCACAAACCAACCATCGTAGCCGATCTCATTCAAGGCGCTAAAGACGCCCTGCCAAGGAATGTGATCTTCTCCCGGGATACCCCTGTCATTGGCACTGCAATGCACGTGGCGTATGACACCCCTGCCTTGTTCACGGATCGCTTTAACCATGTCCTTCTCTTCGATATTCGCATGGAAGGTATCGAACAATACGCCGACCGATGGATGATTCACCCGGCGTGTAAACGCTGCCCCGTCTTTGAGGGTGTTCAGCAGATAACACTCAAAGCGATTGAGCGGCTCCAACGCGAGGATGGCACCTGCTGACTGCGCCTTGTCTGCAACCTGAAGGAGAGCCTCTGCCGCAAGCGCAAGTTCAGTCTCCGTGGGGCCATTTCCCGTGAATTGCCCGATCGTCTGAAACATCGGTCCGCAGATCACGGTCGAGCCCATAGCCTGCGCGCAATCGATAAGCCAGTTCAGATGGTCAACAGCACTCTGGCGTTGCTTAGGACAGTCGCTCACTGGATTTTGATCAGGCGTCACAAACGCCATAGAGGATGTCCGCTCAAGACCAAGATCATCGAGGATCTTCCCCAGCACCACATAATCAGAGACCTTCCCCTCCATTATGGGAATCTCGACTCCATCCGCCCCCGCCTCTTCATGGCCTTCAAAAGCGAGGTATGTTCCTTGGTGACGCTTGTCGCATATAAGAGTAGATTGACACTGATTTTCATCCATTACATGCCTTTTCTAATCTGATAATCATGATATAAAGCTAGAATCTCTGGTTCTGAAAAACGGCCAATCAC
>CAITDH010000052.1 GCA_903891045.1 uncultured Desulfobulbaceae bacterium
AAACGGGCTGGGGCATAGCCTGGTGTGTCGGCATTGGCGATATTGGCAGCGATAACCCGTTGATTGGCAGAGCGCAGATCCAGTGTTTTTTTTAACAGGTGGATATTGGAATCAAAAAGAGAGAGTCTGTCCATGGGGAGCGCCTCCGTTGTTTATCTTGCTTGGATGTCTTTTGGTTATCATTTGCTTAACGCGGTAAGCTCCAGTTCCTTTTTGGCCAATCTCTTCCACAAAGGGTCGTTTCCTTTTTCGACAATCTGGGTGAAAAGTTTTAGCGCGCTTTCTTTTTGGCCATTCTGTCGGGCAATTTCCGCCAGCCTGAACAGCGCCTGATCCTTGTGGGCGACATCTTGTTGCAAGGGGGTGAAAAGCTCCTCCGCCCGCTTGCTGTCGCCTAATTGATAGACGCTCTCCGCCAGCATAAAAAGGGCGTCGGTTTGTTTGGTGTCAGGTGCGATTTTCAGCTCTTCAAGTATGGTTTTTGCTTTGGCATAGTCATTGAGATGAAAAGAAAGAGAGGCTTGGACGTTCTTGAATCTTGGGTCTTTGAGTGTCTTGCCAGATAACAGGGCAAGGGCCTCTTTGTATTGGTTGTGGCTCATGAGGTTCTGTAGGCGTATATAGAGGATCTTTTCCTGGTCCGGGCCTGCTGGATATGCGGTGGCGTATTGGTCTGCCTATCCCTCACCCGTCTCCGAGTCTCCCTGTTCGTAAGCGAGTCGGATTAAAGGGAGATAGTAGGGACCCTTGTTTTCTTTGGTGCTGATATCGAGAAGGTAGAGATATGTTTTGGATGCCTCATTAAAAAAACCAAGCTGACGGTACGCCTCGGCCATGTCTGCGAGCAGACTGATATTGAGCCAGTTTTTAACGAAAAGAGTTCGGCTTTGTTTGGCCAGGATCAGGGCCTCGATGTACTTGCCGTTTTTGATATGTTCTTTCAGGAGGTCGGGCATAGTCTCGATAAGCAGGGCCAGGGCCGTGTTATGCAGCGCACCGTGCTGGAATTCCTTGATGAAATTCATGAGTAACTCAATGCTCTTGGCTTTCTGGCCAAGCATCTGGTAAACAAGAACCACCTTAAAGGCAGCCTCTTCTCTGATGGACAGGATCGGCGCCGTTTCCGCAAGACTTTGGTAGTAGGCCATGGCTGTTTTCTCCCAGTTTTTCATGGTCAACAATTTGATATCTGTCTCTTTGATGGCGGCCCTGATTCCAGCCTCAGTGGCGGGATAGGTTAATTCAATCTCGGCAAAATCGTTGAGCATCTTGGTTTCTAGTGTGAAATGAAGTTTGGCCATAGCCTTGCGAAAACTGATCATGTCAAGATGCGGTTGGGTGTTGGTTGAGGACTGTTTCGCTAGCCGATCATAGCAGTCAAACGCTTGTTTGAATTGTTTGTGGTGGTAGAGGACGCTGCAATAGCCATTGAGCGAGGTGCTGTTTTCTGCCAGGGCGCCGGATTTATCGAGGAGTTGATAGCTGGCCTGGGCCTTGATCAATTCGCCTGTGGCCAGCCAGCAATCTGCCTGGCGCAAGGCCTTTGTCGAAGCAATTTTGGCAGGAGAGAAGATGTCATCTTTTTCCAGCAAGGTGCACATCTGTTTAAATTGCTTGGTTGCCAAGGCAATTTCGACTTGGGTTATGAATAGATAGGGGATGAGTGGATCTTTCTTGTCTAATGTCGATTCGAGATTTTTCAACTCAACATCGGCAAGATAGGGGTCGACGTATTCTGCCTGCAGGCGTAAAAGAAGGTATTTTGCCAAGGTGCCGACAGGTTCTGTGGCGTATTGTACCGATAACAGGTAGAATTGCTTGTATGCCTCTTGCGAGTTACCGGCCCGCAAGAGGATGTCACCGTAGGTTAAAATCAGCTTTTTCTTGTTTTCAGGCTCTGTTGCCTGGTTGATCTGTTCCATGATCAACGGTATCAGATCGTTCCAGAGGTTTTGTTTGGCACCCTCAATAATTGCAGGTGGCAGGATCGCAATACTGTTTTCCTTTTCAGGGAGAAGAAGGGTGATGGCAGGAAAGGGGACAAAGGAAAACTGTACGGCTGGTTCAACCTTGAGATCGGCCTCATACTCTTTAAAGAAACTCTTCCAATTTCCAGAGTAGGGGCATGTCTGAGTCGGGTTGGATGGATCCTTGGTCTTTTGTTGTGCAGCAGGGCCGCCTTGTTGCTGACCGGCAAAAGCAGGCAGGGTGGCAGTGAATTCGTTTCCGAGAGTGACGTTAAGGAGCAATTCGTTGTCTTTGCTTCCGGGAGTTACTTTCACCTTTTGCGGTGGATAACGGAAAAAAAGCGAAATGGTTGTGGTATTATCGTGGGCGAGTGACAAAATCTTGACTGTCTTGTCGTCGGTTTCAGGAAGGACGAGATCGTCGGCAGAAATGGTGTTTTTCAGTGTCAGATCGATTCGTTTTTCCTTGCTGTTGACAGTATATTTGGGGGTAGAGTTAAAGGAGCACGAGAGCTGCATGCTCCTGCTGCTGTAGCCTTTGCTGATTTTTGTGAGAATCGACGGGGCTAAGGCATGTCCGGTGATGGCTGTCAGGGTAGCCGCCAGAGTTGTTGTGAAAATGATAAGAAGTATTTTTTTCATGATAGAGTGTGAAGGATAAGTTTTGCGTTTTTCTTGCAAGTATCGTTCCCTTCCTATGTTTTTTTAACTGTTGAAGCTCGAGCGAGGTGTTGCCTTGAGACTTTTTATATTCCTTTTCATGATTAGCATTGACGAAAAAAAGAATTATTGGCATCAATATAGAATTATAAAATTGAGCAATTGAATTTGTTATGTAATAAATAATAATATTTTTTTGGAGGTTAAGATGGGAAATAATGTTTTATTGGTGGACGATTCAAGCACTATGCGGAAGATTGTGGGCAGATCCCTGCGTCAGGCGGGCATTGAGTTTGATAATATCTTTGAGGCGGCGGATGGCTTGCAGGCCCTTGAGGTGCTTGAAAAGGAATCTGTGGATATCGTGCTCAGTGATATTAATATGCCCAATATGGACGGAATTGCCTTTCTCAGAGAAAAGGCTAACCGTGCCAATATGAAAAATATCCCGGTGTTTATGATTTCAACTGAAACCGGAGAGGATATTATTGGTGAAGCAAAATCTTTAGGGGCGGTAGGGGCTATAAAAAAACCCTTTACTCCGGATATGGTGAATGAGGTCCTTGGACCGTTTCTCAAATAAAAAGGTGCGCTATGGATATTAGTGAGAAGATTATTGAGTCAACCATAGAAATCTTTACCACTATGGTGATGATGGATGTCTCTGTTGACGGGCCACCTTTGACGGCCAGTGGTACTCTGTGTGATACGATTACGGGGATGATTGGTTTGGCCGGAACTCATAAAGGGGTGTTGGCGATTCATATCCCGAATCATGTGGCCATTGCCATTACCAGTAGTTTTCTGGGGATGGATGTTGATGAGATCAATGATGATGTTCGCGATGCGGTGGGAGAGCTTGCCAATATGCTGGGTGGCAATGTGAAAACTATCCTGACGCAAAATGGCAGAGATATTAACCTCTCTTTGCCGTCAACCATTGCCGGTCATGAATATGGTTTTAAGGCCACTACTGATGTCGATCTGGTTATCTTGCCTTTTAAAACAGAGCAAGGCAGGTTTTTAGTCGAACTGCAGCTTGAGAAGTAATAATCTGACCTAAATTACCTTTTAAGGTACCCTTCAGTTTATTGGTCTCGCGTTGCCGGCTTTTCCTGTACGCGCAATTATTTTTTTTATAAAGTAAGGAAGAATGGAAAGATGAATATAGGGCAGGATATTATAGGTGCTACCACGGATGTTTTTTCCACCATGCTGATGATGGATCTTGTGGTTGGAGATCCTGTGGATGGAGCCGGGGGAGAGGTTGAATCAAATATCACCGCCATGCTGGGCCTGGGGGGTGATATCCGTGGAATGCTGGCAGTGCATTGTCCTGCGGCGGTGGCGATGGCGATTACTGGCGGCTTTCTTGGTATGGATGTTGATGAGTTGAATGAAGATGTGAAAGATGCCATTGGTGAGATTGCCAATATGGTAGCCGGAAATCTGAAGATTGCCTTTGCTGGATATGATCTGAAGATTGAATTGGCCATTCCCACATCAATTATTGGTAAATCCTATCGCGTTGGCGGGATGCTGGGCGCAAGACGGGTGGCTGTGCCTTTTACTTTGGAGCAGGGGACGTTTCTGGTGGAGCTTAAATATATCGTGAACAGTTAATAGATGTGCTGACAGCCCTGTTGCTATCTGTTTATTAATTTTTCTAAGGTAACCCCTCTGGAGTTGCTGGAGGTGATTTAAACTTTTTTGTTTTCTTGCCGATATCATAAGAACTAAGTACCTGCTGAATCTCACACTTCCACTCTCTTGCTTGTATCAGCACAAATTATGAAAAAAGCGCAACAACGAATTGACAAGGTACTGGAATCTGTCTGTACGCGGATTCAGGATGAGGTCGGTGGTCTCATTGGTGCGACTTTTATTCTTTCTGACCTGCGCAGACAATTTATCTCCAAGGAAGATGCTTTTGAGCAGTTGTCGGGAAAACAGGTTGCGGCCAAGCTCGACATTACTGGTGATATTGAGGGCCAAGGCTGTCTTCTGCTTGAAATGAAAGATGCTATCCGTCTTGGCGGTACCTTGATCATGCTGCCGGAGAACATGCTGGATGAGGTGATTAGCGCTGGAAAATATGACGAAGAGACTGAGGATTCCTATGGTGAAATAGCCAATATTATAGCCGGAGCTTACACCAAGGTTTTTGAGGAGATGTATCCCGAAAACTGCCGTTTTGTAAGAAAAACCCAGGAGCTCATTCTCCCTGTGAAAGTGGATATCGGCTCTGACGAACCTGTGCCAGACCAGCTTTATTATCAGGTTGTCACCGGGATGATACTTAATGGCCGGCAGCTGGGGAATCTTGTCGTGTTGCTGCCGGCAACAACCTTTGGTCTGGAAGAAGACGAACCAACGGTTGTTGCGGAACCTGCAGCGGCAGTGAAGCCAGAGCATACTGTTACCGGTAAGGTGGCGGAGAGCAAGAATACAGAAGCTACCGTTGTTGAGCCACCGGTTAACGTGACACCTGATTTTGACGTCAAGAAACATCGTAAACGGGTAGATGCCTTGCTGGAATTGTGTCGTCAGAAAATAGGGACGGAGATGGGTGCCTTGCTTGGTGTGGAGGTGGAGCTGAGGTATCAGGAATGTCGGCTGGTCTCTAAGGAAGATTATTTTATGGATGAGGCCTCCGGCAAGCAGATCCTTGCCCATATGGATGTGGTGGGTGAAATCCAGGGCAAGGGGTATCTCTTTGTTGGGTTGAAAGATGCTATTTTTATTGGTGGCACATTGATCATGTTGCCTGCTGGGGAGCTTGAAAAAGCGGTTATAGATGAGGTCTTTGGCGATGATGCCGAAGACGCTTATGGTGAAATTGCCAATATCGTTTCCGGTGTTTATTCCACTATCTTTGAAGAGCAATATGTCAAAAAGATACGTTTGGTGAAGACTGGTCTTGAGCAGGTTTTACCACTAAAAGTGGATACTGACTCTGACACGCCCATGCCGAATCAGTTTTATTATATGAGCAGCAGCACGCTTAATGTTGGCGGCAAGGCAATGGGGAAGATGCAGATGCTTTTCCCGGCGGCTATGTTGCAGCTTGATGGGATTTTACAACAGGAAGCAGAACCCCCTGTCCAGCAGCCAGAAGAGAAAAAGGCAGCACCCTCTGTTGATAGGGTGGAGAGTATAAAGTCTCAGATCTTTGATGTCCTGGTGGTAAGCGATGATGCGCTGGAAACGGAAAAAATCATGGATGTTCTTGAGCAGCGTCATTTGAGCGCCAAGGTCCTTTCTTTTAAGGAAAATGTGACTGATTATCTTCCTGGTGAAGTGAAGGCTGTCTTGTTGGTAATGAGTGATGTGAACGAAAAAGCCTTTGCGCTGGCCATCAAGATAAGTGCTGTCTGTTCGCTGCCCCTTATTGCTGCTGGCCCGCGATGGACTCGCAGTAAGGTGATAACGGCAGTGAAATATGGGGTGAATGATATCCTGCTGACCCCGGCGACCAGTGATGATATCGGGGAGAAAATTGAACATCTTTCGATTAGGCTTGCCGCATAACCTCGTTTATTCTTCCCAGATATCCTGTATTTCTTTTTTTTTCATCTTTTCCAGTAAGGTCGTTCGTTTTAAATTGAGCAATCTGGCGGCTTCTTTTTTGTTGCCGCAGGTCTTCTTCATCGCCTGGATAATGAGTTGCCTCTCAAAATCATTGATCAGTTCATTGAAATCCACTTGACCACTCTCCCAACCGATATCTGTTACCGCGGTCATGATAGTTTCATCTTCTGCTCGTTCTGTCTGTTCTTCCTGCTGTAAAATAACGGGTGCTATTGGTGATTTGACAAGGATGGAAGGGTCAAAGTCTACCGTGAATCTTTCTGGCAGATCTTCCAAGCGCACATTCTTGCCACTGAAGAGAATAGACATATGTTGGACCAGATTTTCGAGTTCCCGTACATTGCCGCGCCACTCATAACTCATCAGGGCTGTTATGGCTTGTGGGGCAAAGGTAAGAGGTGCACGCCCGCGCTGGGTTGAGTAGGTTTGGATAAAGGCCTCGAGAAGCAGGGGGATGTCTTCTCTTCTTTCTTTGAGGGGTGGGATGGTCAAGGGAATCACGCTGAGACGGTAGTACAGGTCTTCCCGGAATTTTCCTTCGCTGACCAGTTGCTCCAGATTGCAATGGGTGGCGGCGACGATTCGGGTGTCCACCGGGCAGGCCTTGAGTCCGCCTACTGGCTCAAACTCTTTTTCCTGCAGGACGCGTAGCAACTTTGCCTGGAGAGAGGGCTTCATGTCACCGATCTCGTCGAGAAAGAGGGTGCCGCCATCGGCGTATTCTATCCTTCCTATCTTGTTTTGCGAGGCGCCGGTAAAGGCGCCTTTGGTGTATCCGAATAGTTCACTTTCAAGAAGATCATCGGGAATGGCGGCACAGTTGACGGGCACAAAATGTTTCTTGTTGCGCTTGCTGTGGGTGTGAATGGCCTTGGCCACCAGTTCTTTTCCTGTCCCTGATTCTCCACGGATCAGGACGGTTGCGAATTCGTCTTCGGCCACCTTGGTGATCAGCTCAAAGAGTTGCCGCATGGGCTGACTTTGACCAATCAGTCCATGGAAAGATGTCAAAATCTGTTGCTCGTTGCCTGGGGTCGAGGTGGGGCGGCTGTCAAGTTTGGATTGCGCGCGTTTTAAGGCAATACGGATCTCGGCCAGATCATAGGGTTTATGGATGTAAAAGAAGAGATTAAGTTGCAGCACCGATTCGACGAGATCCTCGGCGCCATCTGGAATAACGGCAATAATCAGCAGGTCCGGGGTGGCTGTGTGAATTTTCTGGAGTATGGCAAGTCTGGTTTCAACTTCTGGAGAGGTGAGATCGTAGATGAGTAGTTGGGCTGAATAAGGGGTCAGAATGGAAAAAAGTTCTTTTTCTGTTTTGAATTGTTTGTAATGAAAGGTGCTGTTGTTCTTGATATAATCGCTGAGAAGGTCTGTTTTTTTGAGATCAATATTCTCAAAAAGTATGGTGACGGGCACTTGCATGTTTTTATGGTATCTACCAGGATTAGAGTCGGGGTCTGCTGCACTAAAGAGATGAGCACTCAATCTTTGTATCATATCAAAAAGGGAAATAAGATGCCACCTTTCTTCTGTAATTATAACGATCTGGAGAAGATGTCAAGGGCGGTGGATCGTTGTTTGGGAGGGTGGCGTAAAACTCTGTGGTGTCGATCTTGGTCTCTTGGCCTTCTTTTTCTGGGGATCTGTGTCTTTCTTGTGTCTTGGTATGATATATGTCTTGCAAATCAAAATAGTTATGACGGTGTCTTCTCTGCCGATGTCGTCAAGGTGATTGATGGTGATACCCTTGAGGTGAGGCACCAGGGGAGAAAACTGCGAGTCCGTCTTTTTGGCATCGATGCTCCTGAATGGCAGCAGGAATTTTCTCATCAGGCGAAAGAGTTTGCCCGGCAACGGGTCGAGGGGCAACGGGTAGAGTTGCGGTTAAAGGCCTGGGACAAATATGGTCGTTTGGTGGCAGAGGTCCATGTCGGTGGGGATTCACTCAATGAGGAGTTGCTTAGAGAGGGGCTGGCGTGGGTGCATATCTATTATTGTAAAGAACCGATTTGCCGAAAATGGCGGCAATTGGAAAAAGAGGCCAGGGCGGCCAGGCGTGGGCTATGGAAAAATGATAACCCTGTTCCTCCGTGGAAGTGGAAGCAGGACCATAAGTAGGTCGGGTTAGCTATGACAGCAGCGTAAGCCGATGCTCAATGTTTATATCATTTCTGCAGAAGATTACCGAGCGCGCCCAGCATTGATCCTTCATCCTGGGTGGAGAAACCACCGTTATTCTGGGGGGCTGCCTCATGGATACAGCCAGCCAGGCGTGAGAATGGCAGAGATTGCAGCCAGACATGGCCAGGTCCCCGCAGGGTGGCAAAGAAGAACCCTTCGCCGCCAAACAGGGCTGATTTGACGCCGCCAACAAACTCGATATCATACTGCACAGTCTGAGGCATGGCGACTAGGCAGCCGGTGTCTACGCGCAGGGTCTCTCCTGCCTGCAGTTCTTTTTCAATGATGGTGTCGCCAGCATGAACAAAGGTCAGGCCATTTCCTTCCAGCTTCTGCATGATAAAGCCTTCGCCGCCAAACAGGGCAACACCGATTTTCTTCTGGAAGGCGACCCCCAGAGCCACGTCTTTGGCGGCGCAGAGAAAGGCGGATTTTTGACAGATGAGCTTGCCGTTATAGTTTTTCAGGTCGAGTGGAATGATTTTCCCGGGATACGGGGCGGCAAAGGCCACCTTCCCTTTACCCTGGCCCATAAAGGTAAAAACGGTGGTGACAGACTCTCGCCGGTAATAAGTCGCTTGCCGGCCTCCAGCATCTTGTCCATAAGCCGCCACTCTCAGAGCCGTGACTGCCATCGCCAAAGACGGTCTCTATCTGGATACCGTCTGCATATACATCATAGC
>CAITDH010000053.1 GCA_903891045.1 uncultured Desulfobulbaceae bacterium
TCATAGAGTCGGATCGGACATGAAATGGCGTGCGCTGCGGAGACCCAGTGGATGGTGCCTTTGACCTTGCGGCCATCAGGGGCGGAGCCACCTCGTGTTTCCGGGTCATAGGTGCAGTGGATCGCCGCGATCTCTCCGGTTGCCACATCTTTGACCACGGCGACACAACGGATGAAATAGCCGTACCGCAACCGTACTTCACGGCCAGGTCCCAGGCGAAAGAATTTTTTTGGTGGATCTTCCATGAAATCGTCACGTTCAATGTAGATCTCACGGGAGAAGGGGATCTGTCTGCTGCCCATCTCCGGCCTCTGGGGGTGATTCTGGGCCTCCAGTTCTTCGTTCTGTCCTTCGGGGTAATTATCGATGATGACCTTCAGGGGGTTGAGCACGGCCATGACTCGGGGGGCGGTGTTGTTAAGGTCGTCGCGCACCGCGCCTTCGAGGACGCTCATGTCGATCCAGCTTTCTTTCTTGCCAATGCCGATGTCGGCGCAGAATTTGCGGATGGCGGAGGCGGGATAGCCCCGGCGTCTGAGGCCGGAGATGGTGAGCATGCGCGGATCGTCCCATCCGGCAACGTAGTTTCCCTGCACCAGTTGCAGGATCTTGCGTTTGCTCATGACCGTGTAGGTCAGGTTGAGCCGGGCGAATTCAATCTGCCGGGGATGACATTCTGTCTTCAAGGTATCCAGACACCAGTCGTAAAGGGGTCGGTGGTCTTCAAACTCCAGGGTGCAGAGGGAGTGGGTGATTCCCTCAATGGCATCGGAGAGACAGTGGGTGTAGTCGTACATGGGGTAGATGCACCATTTGTCACCGGTACGATGGTGGGCCACCTTCAGGATCCGGTAGATGACCGGGTCGCGCATGTTCAGGTTGGGGGAATTCATGTCAATCTTGGCCCGCAGCACCCGGCTGCCTTCAGCAAATTCACAGGCCTTCATTCGCTGGAAAAGATCCAGATTTTCCTCAATGGTCCGGTCCCGGTACGGGCTTTCCTTGCCGGGTTCAGTGAGGGTGCCGCGGTAGGTCCGGATCTCGTCAGCGGAGAGTTCGCAAACATAGGCCTTTCCCAGCTTTATCAGTTGGATGGCATAGTCATGCAACCGGTCAAAGTAATCGGAGGCGTAGAAGAGATTCTCGCCCCAGTCAAAGCCCAGCCATTTGACATCCTTTTTGATTGACTCCACATAGGCGGATTCTTCCTTGCTGGGATTGGTGTCATCAAAGCGCATGTGGCAGGGACTGTTGTTTTCGACAGCAATACCGAAGTTAAGGCAGATGGATTTGGCATGGCCGATATGGAGAAAACCATTGGGCTCAGGCGGAAAACGGGTCACGGGGTGCAGGTGTTTACCGGTCCGCAGGTCTTCGGCAATGATCTGGCGGATAAAATCCAGGGGCCTTGCTTCGGGTGAGTTTTCGGTGCTGTCTGTCATGATTTTTTATCCTGCTCTCTGTCTAATAAATTGTTTTTCAATCTGCCTGTTGAAAGAACCTGTCAACATTGCGGAGGCGCTGAACCACCTTGTCCCGGCCCAGGGTCATGAGGATGTCATACATGGAAGGACCGGCCAGTTGTCCGGTGACCACGGTGCGCATGCCATTGACAATGACACCGGGTTTGACTTCCTTCTCCTCAGCCAGTTCTTTTGCCACCCGTTCCGTCTCTTCCGCAGTGAACTGTTCAAGGGACTGATAGCGGTCGGCAAGCAGGGGCAGCCACTCCTTGAGGTCTGGAAATTTGAGCAGGTTTTTCTCCAGTGGTTTTTGCTCCACCTGGAAATCATCGGCAAAATAGGCGCGACCGAGGGTCGCAAAATCGTTGAGGGTGTGAAAGCGGTCACGAATCAGGGCCAGGGTGTGCAGGTACCACTCCTTTTTTTCACCGGCATAGGCTGCCTCCCACAACCCTTCTTTTTCCAGGACTTTCTGGACCATGTCGCCAATCTCGCCAATGTCCATGGTGCGCAGATACTGCTCATTGATGGCAATGGCCTTGGGGTCGGTGAAGAATTTTTCATCCCCTTTGCGGTAATTGAAGATGGAGTTGGACTTGTTGATCCGCTCCAAGGTAAAGGCCTCGATAAGTTCCTCGCGGGAAAAGATTTCCTTGTCGTCTCCAGGCGACCAGCCGAGTAGTACCAGAAAGTTGCAGAGAGCCCAGGGGATAAAGCCGTGCTCTTTATAAAAATGAACGGCGACGATTTCGCCGTGGCTGCGCTTGGAGATCTTGGCCTTTTTCAGATCGAGGGTGAGCGGCATATGGGCAAAGACCGGCAAGGGGGCCCCCAGTGCCTCGTAGAGCAGGACCTGGCGGGTGGTATTGGTCATGTGGTCCTGGCCGCGGAGCACATGGGTGATCCGGTCACGGATGTCGTCCACCACATTGCAGAGCAGGTAGAGGGGCTTGCTGTTGGAGCGGACAATGACAAAGTCGTCGACCTCATTGTAACTGTGTTCAATACGCCCGAGGACCTTGTCGTCATAACCGAGCATGCCGCCGCGTTCAGGCACCTTGAAGCGGATGACAAAGGGCAGTCCTGCTGCCTCTTTTTCAGCGACCTGTTCAGGGGTCAGGTTGCGGCAGGCGCCATTGTAGCCTATTTCTTGTTTGGCGGCCATGGCCGCTTCTTTTCTGGCTTCAAGCTCTTCCTTGGTGCAAAAACACTTGTAGGCATGGCCCTCTGCCAGCATCCGGTTGGCGGCGGCCAGATGGTCGGCGCTGAATTCTGTTTGAAAATAGGGGCCTTCGTCCCAATCAATGCCCAGCCAGTTCAGGCCGTCGAGGATGCCCTGGATTGAGTCTTGGGTGGAACGTTCGGCGTCTGTATCCTCAATGCGCAGGATCAGTTTGCCGCCTGTTTTTTTTACATAGAGCCAGTTGAAAAGGGCGGTCCGTGCCCCGCCGATATGGAGATAACCGGTGGGACTCGGCGGAAAGCGCAGTCGTGTTTCTGTCATGGAAACTCCTTGAAATGATCAGCTTAACTGATCAGTATAGTTACAACGTAGAATAAAGCATGAAAAGACCTCTTTATATCGTTTTCAACTCTATTGTTCAATAGCTATGATGGCGGAAAAGCATATTCGACAATGTTTACAGGGGTTGCGGAGCGAAAATTGGTTTGTGGAAAAGTGTTGTATTTTTGTTGTTCTCTTTGGTCGAAACTTGTATAGTATTTATCTTTTTGTGAAATTTTGTCGTGAGATTCGGAAATTATTGATGCTGGTGTGGCGATTTCGGGTAAGGTCTTGCAATGGATAAAAATTCCTTATATCTGTCCACTTTGGGTGGATATGGGCTAGGTTGATCCATAAAGAATTATAATTCGCATTATGACTTATTTATGACTTATGAGGAGTTGAAATGAAAGTACTGATTAGTGATAATCTGTCTCCTGCTGGAGCGCAGATCTTACGTGATGCCGGTTTGGAAGTTGATATCAATACCGGCCTTGCTCCGGAAGAGTTGAAGAAGATTGTTGGCAATTATGATGGTCTGGTGATTCGCAGCGCTACCAAGGTGACGGCCGATATTATTGCGGCGGCCGGCAAATTGCGGGTGGTGGGTCGTGCTGGTATCGGTCTGGATAACGTCGATATTCCGGCGGCCAGCCAGAAAGGAATTGTGGTTATGAACGCGCCGGATGGCAATGCCACCACCGCGGCTGAACATGCCATTGCCATGATAATGTCGCTGTCACGTAATATCCCCCAGGCCACTGCCTCGATGAAGGCCGGGAAGTGGGAGAAGAAGAGTTTCATGGGGCGTGAGGTGACTGGCAAGACATTAGGAATATTTGGTATTGGCCGGATTGGCGCCATTGTCGCTAACAGGGCGCAGGGGTTGCGGATGAAGGTCATTGCCTATGACCCCCATATGCCCAAAGATCTGGTGGATAAGCTGGGAGTGGAATTGGTCAGCATAGAAGATCTGGCCAAGCGCTCTGATTATATCACTGTCCATGTACCGCTGACCAAGGAGACGGACAAGGTTCTGTCCACCGAGTTTTTCAAGAACATGAAGAAAGATGCCATGTTCATTGATTGCGCGCGCGGCGGTGTCTGTGATGAGGCGGCCCTGTACAAGGCCCTGGTTGATGGTGAGATTGCAGGCGCAGCGCTTGATGTTTTTGCCGTGGAGCCGACCAATATGGAAAACTGCCCTATGCTCGGGTTGAATAATTTTATCTGTACGCCGCACCTTGGTGCCTCCACCACTGAGGCCCAGGAGAATGTGGCCTTGACCATTGCCGAGCAGGTGGCTGATTATCTGAAGACCGGGGTTATTGCCAACGCCGTGAATGTGCCTTCGGTCAGCGGCGACGTGCTGGCCCAGGTTGGTCCTTATATTACTCTGGGGGAAATGTTGGGTTCCCTGCATATGCAGATCGCTAAAGGAAGTGTGCAGGATGTGAGCATTGAATACAGTGGTGATCTGGCGGATATGAATACCAGTCCCATTACCGTTGCCTTTTTGAAAGGACTGTTTACCCCGATCCTCCAGGAGGCGGTTAACTACGTGAACGCCCCGGTTATTGCCAAGGAGCGGGGAATCAGGGTGGTCGAGTCCAGAACAGAACAGTCTGATGATTTTACTAACACCTTGACCATCAGGGTTAAATCCAGCGAGAGCGAAAATGTCTTGGTGGGAACTGTCTTTGGTAAAAAAGAGCCGCGTCTGGTCCGGTTGAATGCCTTCCGTCTGGAAGCGCTGCCGGCAGGACCGATGCTTCTGGTTTATAATAAAGACGTTCCGGGTGTGATTGGTGAGCTTGGCACCACTCTGGGTAAGGCTGGTGTCAATATCTCCAGGATGACAGTTGGCCGGGAGGAGGCCAGTGAACAGAATGTTATTTTCCTCAACACCAATGTGCCGATCTCTAAAGAATTGCTGGCTGATGTTCAGGCCCTTGAGTACATTGATGGGGCTATTGCCCTGGAAATGGTACGTTATAAATAACAAGCTGAACGGGGTTGATATTTTTGGCGCCGTAACGAAATAACTATTATTGTTTTTGGCTATTTTGTTACGGTGTTCCTGTGGCGGTCACGATATTTTCTATTACGGTTGTTTGTGAAAGACGGTTTAAAGGAGTTGGGGTTACGCTATGGATGAACAAAAAGAACAGGGCTGTCCTTGTGGAGAAGGAAAGGTTCCTGATCGAGACGGGAAATGCGTTATGCCTAATGTGACCTTTCCTGCTTTTGTCATGTCTCTCAATACGTCGGTGCTTTATCATCTGGGTGAAATAGCTGATCCCGTAACAGGAAAGAAGCAGATTGATTATGATCTGGCCCGGCATGGTATCGATACCTTGATGCTTTTGCAGGAAAAGACAAAAGGGAATCTGACATCGGATGAGGAGGGGATGCTGAAAGGTATTCTTTATGATGTGAAGATGCGCTTTGTAAAGGCCGTTAAAAGGTAAACAGTTTGGACTCTGTGTTGAGATTTCAGATTGAGGGAAAATAGCTTGGTGCTGGTGGGTTCTGGAACTTCTCTTGTGCTACGGGCGCTGGCCAAAGTGAATCTGTCCTTGCGGATTTTAGGAAGACGCCCGGATGGGTATCATGATCTGGATACCGTGATGCAGAAGCTGGATCTGTGTGATCTTGTTACACTTACGGTAACAGATGATCCGGGGATTATTTTGCGATGTCCTGATTCCGATTTGCCGGAAGATCGATCCAATATTGTCTTCAGGGCAGCAGAGGCATTTTTCGCGGCATGTGAATGCGAAACAGTGGGGGTCAATATTACCCTTGAGAAAAATATTCCTGTTGCTGCTGGGCTTGGTGGCGGTAGCAGTGATGCTGGGACCGTGCTTGTTGGGCTGAACAGGCTGTTTGGGGCTGGTTTTTCAACTGCCGAGCTCGTCGCGCTTGCCACGCCACTGGGGGCAGATGTTCCTTTTTTTGTTACGGACTTTGGTGCTGTTCGGGCGGAAGGGATAGGCGATCAGATGAGCGCGGTGCCATCCCTTAAAGATTGCACGTTTGTTCTGGTTAATCCGGGGGTTCCTGTGTCCACGCGTTGGGTTTATGAAAAATATGCGTTGACAATGGCAGACAAAGATTCTAAATTGTGTGATTCTCAAAAAAAAACCAGTCATGTTTCTCCGTATGCAGGAAGCAATGATCTGGAACAGATAACTCTTCCTTCGTATCCTGAAATAGAGCGTCTAAAAAAGAGCCTTCTTGGTTTAGGTGCTTCTTCGGTTTTGATGTCTGGAAGCGGCCCAACTGTTTTCGGGATATTTCCCGATGAGGATGGCAGTGTGTCAACTCTCGTTCGGCAGGCTGTCCATGTGTTAGAACAACAAAATGGTGTAAAAGTTTTTGTAACTCAACCTGTGTGATGGGGTGTCGCCAAGCGGTAAGGCACCGGGTTTTGATCCCGGCATTCGTAGGTTCGATCCCTTCCACCCCAGCCAGATAAACAGGTTGGATATCCTTTTACCATAAATATAGAAATTTATTATGTCAAAAGCCCCGAAGATTTTTTCTGGTAATGCCCATCCGCAAATGGCTCGTGAAATTTGCGAGTTCCTTAATCTGCCGTTGTCTGAGGCGGATGTGAGGAAATTCAGTGATGGTGAGATATTTATTGAGATAAAAGAGAATGTTCGTGGCGATGATGTCTATATTATTCAGCCAACCTGTACCCCCGTCAATGATCATCTGATGGAGTTGGTGATTATGGTTGACGCCCTACGTCGGGCCTCGGCCCGCAGGATTACCGCTGTCGTGCCCTATTATGGCTACGCACGCCAGGATAGAAAGGTTGCCCCTAGGGTGCCGATTTCTGCTAAGGTTGTGGCGGAGATGTTTATGGCGGTAGGGGTGCGCCGTGTTCTGTGCATGGATTTGCATGCCGGGCAGATTCAGGGTTTTTTCAATATCCCGGTGGATCATCTGTATGCCGCTCCCGTGTTGTTGAGGTATATTAAGGAGCAATTCAAGGACGTGGTTATGGTATCGCCTGATGCCGGTGGAGTTGAACGGACTCGTGCCTTTGCCAAACGGCTTGATGCTGGTCTTGCTATTATTGATAAACGGCGGGATCGCCCCAATGAATGTCAGGCCATGAATGTGATTGGTGATGTCAAAGGCAAGGTTGCGATTCTTCTCGATGATATGGTGGATACTGCCGGGACCCTTTGTAATGGGGCGGCAACATTGCTTGAACATGGCGCCAAGGAGGTGCATGCCTGTTGCTCGCATCCTGTGTTATCAGGGCCTGCTATTGAACGTCTGAATAATTCATGTATTAAATCTCTGGTTGTTACCAACTCCATTCCCTTGCGTGGAGATGCCTTGAAGTGTGATATTATTAAAGTATTGTCTGTGTCTCAGCTTCTTGCTGAGGCTATTGATCGTATTCATAATGAAGATTCGGTCAGTTCGCTTTTCGTGTAACTGATCAGTGTTGGCTTGAAAGTTTGAAAAAGATCTGCGCAATCGTATTATTAGATAAATAAGTTCTGTGGTTGTCTGCTTTTTTTTGCAGGTGATGCAGGAACGTGATGGAGGAAAAAATGCTTCAACAAGAAATGTCCGCTTCAGTAAGAAAAGATTTTGGGAAGGGGGCCATGCGGCGTTTACGGATGGCCGGAAATACCCCAGCGGTTCTGTATGGAACAGGTCGTGAGGCGCTGTCTCTTCAGCTTGAGACCCTGCCGCTTGTTAAGCAGTTATTGAAGCTTCGCAGGCGTAATGCGGTTATTACTTTAAATATTGAAGGGGATTCTTCTCGGCATGTTTTGATTAAGGAGTTGCAGACGGATCCGGTTCGCGATACCTTGATTCATGCCGATTTCTATGAGATTCCCTTGGATAAGGCCCGCAGGTTTACCGTTGATCTGGTTGTGACCGGTGCGGCTAAGGGTGTAGATGTTGGTGGGATTTTGGAGGTTGTTTCCAGTAAAGTGACAGTAGAAGGAAATCCCCTTGATATTCCTGATACGTTTGAGGTGGATGTAACCGAGTTGGCTATTGGTGATAGTTTTATAGTCGGCAAACTGGCACTTCCTGATACTCTCAAGATGATCACATCAGGTGATGCCGTTTGTGTAACAATCCAGGCACCTTCTGCAGCTTGATTTAAAACAATATTAAAACAAGGTAGTTGTGTTATCCTTTATCCGGAAAGAGCTGTGGCTTTTTCCGGATTTTTTATTTAGGAGCTGTAACAAAAGAACGAATGTCTCTCTGGGTATTTCGTTACGACGGCCATGGCCGGAGTCTCGTTTCCTTTTCCTGGAAAAATGTTGCTTGCAGAGTGGGTACCTCGAAGGAAGTACTCTTGAGGCGTGAAGAACGACCAGCTCCTTGTGAAGAGTATGGATGCTTCAGTGTTTCTTGTTCCAGGAATTGATGAAGCGCGACTGTCGTTTTTGCCCTTCAGGTGAAGATGTTGTTTTTTGCAATAGCTTGATGTGACTGTATGAATGAAAATATGTTTTTAGTTGTTGGGTTAGGGAATCCTGGTAATGAATATGCTGCCACACGGCATAATGCTGGGTTTATGGTTGTTGATGAGCTTGCCAGAAGGTTTGGGGTGTCTGTTGATCACGAAAAATGGCAGGCCTATTCTGCGCAGCTTGTCTCGTGGGGGAACCGGATATGTCTGCTGAAGCCAGATACTTTTATGAACTTGAGTGGCAAGGCTGTGGCCAGATATGTCGATTTTTACAAAGTACGGCCTGAACAGATACTTGTGGTGCATGACGATCTGGACATGGCGCCTGGTCGGCTGAAATTGGTTGCAGGGGGCGGGGCGGGTGGTCATAATGGTATACGTTCATTGGTCGAGTACTTGGGGACAAAGGATTTTCTGCGATTAAAGTTGGGTATTGGCAGGCCGGGAAGGTTGAGTCTTTATTCGGGAATGCCGGTGGAAAAATATGTGTTGGCCCCCTTTTCGCCAGATGAAAGAATGCTTCTGGAGCAGAGGATGGATAGTATTGAAAAAGGTTTGGAGTATCTTGTGTGCGATGGCATTGCCAAGGCCATGAATCTGTTAAACACTATAAAGCCGTGAGTCTTGCTGGCCGCTCCAGAGGAAGAGCCTTTTTTAGAGAGCATAATTGTAGAAAATATGTTAGTAATAAAACATGTTTTTATTGTTGTTGAAGCTGAAGTCAGTGATGCCTTGGCTGATAAATTTTCAGCTTTTATGTAGGATATGGGGGAGTCGTTAACGTCATTTGATGGCTTCCATTTATTACAAAATGTAACATCATCCTTATGAAGGCAAAAGGATCGTGTTCAGACAATTCATCTTGACCAGGAGGATATGGTGTTTCTTGCAGGCGATATGGCCGTTTATCCGGCTCATGGTGTAGGGGTGATTGAGTCTATAGAGACTCAGACGGTTGCGGGGACGGATCATTCATTTTATGTCATGAAGATCATTGAAAATGATATGAAGATCATGATTCCTACCAGAAATAGCGCCAATGTGGGGCTTCGTGCTATTATTGATAAAACTGAGGTGGAAAAGGTTATGGTGATTTTGCGGGACCGGGATATTGCGATCAGTGCGCAGACCTGGAACCGTCGCTATCGTGATTACATGGAAAAGATCAAGACGGGATCCATTTTTGAGGTGGCGGTTGTTCTTCGGGATCTGTTTCTTCTTAGCGTTGATAAAGAACTCTCCTATGGAGAGAGAAAGATGATGGATACCGCGAAAAATCTTCTGGTAAAAGAAATCTCTTTGGCCCGGGATATGGATGAGACCAAAACTGCAGATCAGATTGAGAAGATGTTTTCCTGAAATTTATGCGGCGTCTTGTAAGCGTTTCGTGTTGTATTCTTATGAACCCTGTTTTGTAATAAGCCGTTGTTCAAAAATAACTGTAACATTGAAATACCATGAACGGCATAAGGGGCCGTAACGAAATGGTCAAAAATGTAATAGTTCTTTCGCAATGGCCCCTAAAGTCTTTCCATGGCTGTCAGTCATGAGTCATTCTCAATCTTCTGTTGTTCCTTCTCCTTCAGAGAATTTTTTTATCTTTTATGTCCCAGCCGAGCAGGCTGGGTGTCGTTTAGATCACTTTCTGGTGCGTGCTGTCCCCGAGGCCTCCCGTTCGATTTTAACTGAATCTGTACGGGTTGGATTGATCAAGGTTGATAGTCTCGAAAGGAAAAGCAGCTATTGTCTAAAGGCTGGAGAGTGTGTTGCCGGATCTCTGTTTGTGGTTCCGGCAATGGATCTATTGCCGGAGAAAATACCCTTTGAAATCCTTTTTGAGGATTCGTGTCTCCTAGTCCTTTCTAAGCCTCCTGGGCTGGTCGTGCATCCTGGCAGTGGGAATCAGACAGGTACCCTGGTGAATGGCTTGCTGTATCATTGCCAAGCCATTGCCGGGGTCGGTGATGATGCGGTCAGGCCCGGGATTGTCCATCGTCTTGATAAAGATACCTCTGGCCTTATGGTCGTGGCCAAAGAGGAGGGGACGCATCGAAAACTTGTTGATGCCTTTAAGGCCCGAATGGTTGATAAACAATACCTGGCCTTGCTGCATGGTGTTCTGGGGCAGAAAACAGGGCGGATTGTAGCGGCAATTGGCCGACACCCGGTGCATCGTCAGAAAATGGCTATCAGGGAGGATGGAAGGTACGCTGCCACAACTTGGCAGGTGCTTCAGGAATTTTCTTCTGGGTTCAGTCTTGTTCGGCTCCAGATTGAAACCGGGCGTACTCATCAGATTCGAGTGCACATGGCTTCCATGGGGCATCCCGTGGCCGGTGATAATGTCTATAGTGGCGGACGGGGAAAAAGAAAATTTCCCAGGCAGTTGCTTCATTCCACACAATTGAGTTTTATCCATCCTGTTACCGGAGAGCCCCTTGTCTTTTCGGCCCCATTGTGGCCTGATTTTTCCTTGATCCTTGATCAGCTTGCCGATGAAACAAAACAAGTCGGCCAGGAGTGCTTGTGATTGTCGGAGTTACAGGAGGTATGGGTGCAGGCAAGAGCATTGTGGCAGGACTTCTGGGAAAATTGCTGGATTATGATGTGCTTGATGCTGATATTCTGTGTCGCAATCTATTACAACCGCATATGCCAGGATGGCTGGGTATCCAGAAAAAATGGGGCGCTCGTTTTTTTGATTTGACCGGCAATATTGATCGACCTGCTCTGCGTAAGGCCCTGTTTGCAGATCTTGTGGTGCGTCAAGGGGTAGAGCGAATCCTGCATCCGCTTGTTCGTCAGGAAATCATGAGCCGGGCAGCCGAAAAGAGGTCGAGTCTGATAGGGATGGTGGTTGAGGTGCCCCTGCTGTTTGAGGTAGGCTGGCAGGATGACTTCGATTGGATTGTTGTCGTCTATGCA